>CAZUKT010000053.1:0-14330 GCA_964620975.1 uncultured Rubrivivax sp.
CGCCGGCTCAGCACCAGAGGCCGCAGCAGCTTGGTATTGCTCGATCATCTTCTTGCCACCGCCCGAGTAGCCGGTAATGGACGTGGCGCTCACGGCATGCGCTGCCGGCACCAGCCCGGCGTCCACCAGCGGCCGCAGCAGCAAGATAAAGGCGCTGGCGTGGCAGCCCGGGTTGGCGATGCGCTTGCTTTTTCGCAGCGCGTCGCGCTGGCCGGGCGCCAGTTCGGGCAGGCCAAAGGCCCAGCCCGGCACGGTGCGGTGCGCCGTGCTGGCGTCTATCAAACAGGTGTTGGGGTTGGTGATGAGCGTGGCCGCTTCTCGTGACGCGGCGTCGGGCAGGCACAGGAAGGCCACGTCGGCGGCGTTCAACAGGCGGGCGCGTTCGGCGGCGTCCTTGCGGTGCTCGGCAGCGATGCGCAGCACCTGCACGTCGGCGCGCGCCGCCAGATACTCGTGGATGCGCAGGCCCGTGGTGCCCTCTTGCCCATCGACAAAGACCTTGAAAACCATCTGAGCCCCCACACACAATGCCGCCGCAATGCAGCGAGGATAAGGGAATGACCCAGGCCAATGACGGGGCGACAGCAGATCCAACGCGCCCGCTCTTTCCCGCTGACGCAACGCAGGTGCTGATACTGCCCGGTTGGCAAGGCAGCGGGCCCGGCCACTGGCAAAGCCAATGGGAAATGCTGCATGGGTTTGAACGTGTGCAGCAGGCCGACTGGATGTGGCCGCGCCGGGGCGACTGGATGGCGCGGCTGGACGAGGTGCTGCTGGCCGACGCGAGCCCGCAGCGCCCGGTGGCCCTGGTGGCGCACAGCCTGGGCTGCCAGCTCGTGGCGGCCTGGGCCGCGCATTCGCAACACACGGCGCGTGTGCGGGCCGCGCTGCTGGTGGCGCCACCCGACACGGCACGCGCCGACACGCCACCGCAACTGGCCGGCTGGCGCCACATCGTGCGTGCCCGCCTCCCGTTTGCGGCTGCGGTGGTGTACAGCCAGGACGACCCCTTCTGCGCACCCGACACTGCCCGCAGCATGGCCGCCGACTGGGGCGCCCAGGCCCACTGCCTGGGCGCGGCCGGCCACATCAACGCCGATACCGGCTTGGGCGCATGGCCGCAGGGCGTGTCCTGGTTGCAGGGCCTGCTGGCGTTGCCGGTGACGCAGCGCGGGGGGCCCGCGTGAGAGGCCGCCTGGGCGCGGCGTTTTTGGTGGCCTTGGTGCTGACCACGGTGCTGGGTTGGGTCAACCTGCTGGGCGCACGCATTTTCTGGTTCGTGGGTGCCGGCGTGGTGATGGCCATGCTGGCGGCGGCAGCGGTTTGGTACGGCGCACGGCACTTTGCGGACCTGCAGGCCTGGATGCGCGAGCGGTTCTGGGCGCGTGACGCCGGCCAGCACCACGCCTTTGGCAGCGTCATCATCAAGATCTGCGACGACGGCCGTTTCGTGTGGATGGACGGCCAGGCGCTGCTGCGCGTGCTGGGGCGGCGCGAGCCCGAAGACGCCCTGGCGGCCCGCCACGCCGGCTATTGGCGCCGCACCGACAAAGGCGTGCTGATGCTGCGCGTGGACGCCGTGGTGCAGCACCTGGCGCGCATGCCCGGCCGCGACGAACCGCGCATCCAGAAGCTGCGCCACTACCTGGAACGCGATGTTCTGTACCCCGCCGAGCGCCGCCGCCAGACACGCTGAAGGCGGCACCGCGCTGCTCGGACACAATCCCGCCATGGTCACCAAAAAACCCAAAGGCCTGGGCATGGGCCTGGAAGCGCTGCTCGGCCCCAAGGTCAGCGACGCGCCACCTGCCGCCGCAGGCGCCCCCACCGAGCTGGCGCTCGACCGCTTGCGCCCCGGCAAGTACCAGCCGCGCACGCGCATGGACGAAGGCTCGCTCTACGAGCTGGCCGAAAGCATCCGCAGCCAGGGGGTGATGCAGCCCATCCTGGTGCGGCCGCTCCGGTCGGCCGAATCCTCGGGCGCACACGGGCGCTACGAAATCATCGCCGGCGAACGCCGGTTTCGGGCGGCCAAGCTGGCCGGCCTGAACGTGGTGCCGGTGCTCGTCAAGGAGGTGGCCGACGAAGCCGCCGCCGTGATGTCGCTGATCGAGAACATCCAGCGCGAAGACCTGAACCCGCTGGAAGAAGCACAAGGCCTGCAGCGCCTGGTGAGCGAATTCAAGCTCACACACGAACAAGCCGCGCAGGCCGTGGGCCGCAGCCGCAGCGCGGCCAGCAACCTGCTGCGCCTGTTGAACCTGGCCGAGCCCGTGCAGCAGATGCTGATGGCCGGTGACCTGGACATGGGCCACGCGCGCGCCCTGCTGGCGCTGCCTGCCGCGCAGCAGGTGATGGCCGCGCACGAGATCGCGGCCAAGAAGCTGAGCGTGCGTGACGCCGAGCGCATGGTGGCGCGCGCCGGGCAAGAAGACAAGCCCAAGGCGGCGCGCAACAAAAGCAAGCCACGCGACATCACGCGGCTGGAAGAACGACTGGCCGACGTGCTGACGGCGGCAGTAGAAATCCGCGTCAAACGCCGCACGCGGCGGGGCGAAGAAGGCGAAGTCGCCATCAGCTTCGGGTCGCTGGAAGAACTCAACGGCCTGCTTGAAAAGCTGGGCGCGGGAGAAGGCTGACCGGCCTCAAGGCCCCGCAGCACGGGCGCGCCGCCGCTGTGCCGCCAGCCACACCAAGGCGGCCATCACCGCCGCAATCGGCAGCAGCGAACCCAGGTTGAGCCAGGTCCAGCCCTGCGTGGTGATGAGCGCGCCCGATGAAAAAGAGCTCAGTGCCATGGTCCAGAACACACAGGAATCCATCACCCCCTGGGCACGGTTCTTTTCTTCGGGCCGGTAGGCCTGGGTGAACAGCGTGGTGCCGCCGGTGTAGAGAAAATTCCAGCCCACGCCGAGCGCAAACAAGGCCACCAGAAACTGCATCACCTCCACGCCCGACAAGGCCACCGCCACGCACACGGCGTTGAGCAGGGCGCCCACAAACATCACGGGCAGCGCACCAAAGCGCTTGATCAGGCGGCCCGTGAAGAAGCTGGGAACGAACATGCCCAGCACATGCCATTCAAGCACCAGCGCAGCGCTGTCAAAGGGATGCCGGCACTGCTGCATGGCAATGGGGGTGGCGGCCATCAGCAGGTTCATCACGCCGTAGCCCAGCGCGGCCGCGATGATGGCCACCACAAACACAGGTTGCTGCAGCAGTTCGGCCAGCGGCCGCCCAGCCGGCGCACCGGCGGCCGGCGCCACGTGGGCCGGAAAGCGGATGAACGACAGCGCCGCGAGCGACAGCAAACCCACGCCCACCAGCGCCAGATAGGCACCGGCAAAGGGCACCGGCAACCAGCCGCGTGTGGCACTGGCCAGGTTGGGGCCGATGAACGCACCCACGATGCCGCCCGCCAGCACCCACGAAATGGCGCGCTCCTTGAATGCGGGTGCCACCAGCTCGGGCCCGGCAAAGCGGTACAGCGCGCCGTTGGCGCTGTAAAAGCCCGCGACGAGAGTGGATGCCACCAGCAGCCAGAAGCTCTGCACTGACACCGCCAGCGCGCACATCGCAGCCGAGCCCATGGCCACCAGCAGGCCGATCTGAAAACAGCGTTTACGGCCCAGCCGGGCCTGCAGCCGCGACACCGGCATCGCCGACAAGGCCGCGCCCACGACGTAGCCTGTGACCGGCAAGGTGGCCATCCAGCCCAAGGGCGCCAGCGACAGGCCGACGAGGCCGTTGATGGCGATGAAGGTGACGTTGTTGGTGAGAAACAGGGCCTGGCACAGCACCAGCAGCAGCACGTTGGGGTTCATCGCCGCATGATGCCCCATGCCGACCGACCGGCCGGCCCGGGCGTGGCGCACCGCACCGCGCGGACCCCCGGGCGGGTCCGTGGTTTCAGCGCCTGCGCCGTGCCACCCGGGCTGTGGCCAGCAGGCCCGCCAGCATCAGCGCCCAGGTCTGCGGCTCGGGCACGGCGGCGCTCACGCTAACGCCGTCGATGTTGGCAAAGTAGACGTTGGCGTTCTGGTTGTTCCAGAAGCGCACGGTTGTGGCCGCACTGCTGGCCACGAAGCTGAAGCTGCGCTGCTCCCAGACCAGCGCGGCGCTGTGGGCCACGGGTGTTTGAAAGCTCAACGGAGCGGCGCTGCCCACGGTGACCAAAATGTCGCCCGTGCCGGTGCGGCCGCCGAAAGTGGAATTGCCGGCCCAGAAGCTCACGTCATAGGTTTGCCCGGGCACCGTGGCCACGGTTTGCTCCAGGCCACCGGCGTTGTAGGTGTAGCTGGCCAGGTCAATGATCATCCGGCCGTCGGGCGTGCCGCCCCAAGCGGTGGCGTCAAAGTGCTCCACGCCGTTGAGCACCGTGGTCCAGCCCGGAATTGCAGTGCTGTTGCCGCCGGCCACCAACTGGTAGCCGGTGTAGGGCGTTTCAAAACTGCCATTGGTGAACAGGTTGCTGGCGCTGGCCGGCGCTGCCGCACATACCAGGCCCGCTGCCAGCAGCAGGGCCGGCATGCGTTGTGATTGAACGGCGGCCGCCGGCTGGATGGTGCGTGTCATGGTGCGTCTCCGAGACCTGTCAACGGCAATCTGCCGTCAATACACTCACGCAGCGTCGCCGTTTGCCACGGCTCGCGGAGGTGGCTGGCACCCCGGGTTCAGGGGGTGACTCGCCAGGTGCAGGCCGGTGGTCAGGCGCCGGCGTGGTCGAGCTTGAAAGCCGACACCGCCTGCTGCAGCCGCTCGGCCTGGTCGCGCAGGCTCTCGGCAGCGGCAGCGCTTTGCTCTACCAGTGCGGCGTTTTGCTGCGTCATCTGGTCGAGGTTCGTCACCGCCTGGTTGACCTGGCCGATGCCGCCGCTTTCGTGTTCGGTGGCGGCGGTGATCTCGTTGATGAGCTGGGTCACGCGTTTGACCTGCGAGACGATCTCTTGCATGGTGCTGCCAGCGTCGTTGACCAGTTGGTTGCCGGCCTCGACCTTGTCCACGCTGGCGCCGATGAGGCTCTTGATCTCGCGCGCGGCCTGCGCGCTGCGCTGCGCCAGGCTGCGCACTTCGCTGGCCACCACGGCAAAGCCGCGGCCTTGTTCGCCGGCGCGCGCGGCCTCGACGGCGGCATTGAGCGCCAGGATGTTGGTCTGGAAGGCAATGCCGTCGATGACGCCGATGATCTCGGCGATCTTGTGGCTGCTGCTGCGGATCTCGTCCATGGTGCGCACCACCTCGCCCACCACCTGGCCGCCCTTTTCGGCCACGGCGGTGGCGCCCACTGCCAACTGGCTGGCCTGGCGCGCTGACTCTGCGCTTTGCCGCAGTTCGTCGTTCATCTGCGCCATGCTGGCCGTGGTCTGCTGCAGGCTGCTGGCCTGCTGTTCGGTGCGGGTGGACAAGTCGGCGTTGCCGGTGGCGATTTCACGGCTGGCGTTGGACACCTGCACCACGGCCGCGCTGAGTTCGCTGATGGTGTGCGCCAGTGACTTGCGCATGGCCTCCAGGTGCGCCAGCAGGCTGTGCGTGTCGCCAGGGCGCACGGGCACGGCCAGGCTCAGGTCGCCCGCAGCCACGGCCTTGACCAGGTCGCGTGCGGCTTCGGGTTCGCCGCCCAGCGTGGCCTGCAAGGTGCGCCGCACCAGCCCCGTGAACACGGCGGCCAGCACCGCGCCCAGCACGGCGATGGCCAGGCCGATGACCACCGCCTGGCGGGTCTCGGCGAGTGCACGGTCGCGTGTGGACTGCAAGCTGGCGCGGGCCAGCTTGCCGGCGTCCAGCAGCCCGGTGCGCATGGCGCGCCAGGCCGGGGTTTCTTCTTTGTTCAGCAGGGCAATGGCCGCAGGCGTGTCGGTCTTGGCCTGGGCCAATACCCGGTCACGTGCCGCTTGTTGCTTGACGCGGGCCTCGGCCACCTGGGCCAGCGCCGCCTGCACGGGCGTGCCAGCGGCCAGCCCGGTGGCCAGCGTGGCGGCCTCGTCGTAGGCCTTCAGCGCCGTCTCCAGGTTCTTGTAGGCGGTGGGGTTGACGGGGTCGAGGATGATGTTGCGCAGCGCCTGGCCGGTTTGCAGGCCGTGGCCGTACATCTCGGTCACCGCCTGGGCCAGCGGCTGTTCCTTTTCAAAGACTTCGCCAAACCGGGCCTCGGCGTTGCGCACGCCCATCACGCCGACCAGGGCCGCAGCCACGAGCACGCCCGAAGGCACCAGGGTGAGGATCAACAGTCGTTTGGAGAAGTTCATCATCGTTGCTCGTGACGGGGTTGCTCGGCCTGGCCGCAGCACCTTCACGGACCCAGACAGTCCAGTATCGGCACGCCTGCCACGAACCTGAAGCTCGGCGCCTGGGTGCCAGGCTCAGCCGTCGCCCGCTCCGGGCTGCGGCAAGCCACCCGCCAAGGCCTCGCAACGGTCTGCCACGCGCTGGGCCACATCGCCATAACGCGCCGTCGAATGCACGGCGGCAAGCGCCTGCGCACATGCGCGCAGGCTCGGGTCCTGCAACAGGCGTTGCAGCGTGGGCAGCAACTTCGGGCCCGCGTCGGCTTCCATCAGGTAGCCGCCGGCGCCGCTGCGCACCACGCGCCGCGCAAACAGCAACTGCTCTGCATGCATGGGCAGCATGAGCACGGGCACGCCCGCCTGCAAGGCCGTGCAGACCGTGCCAGAGCCGGCATTGCACACCACGGCCCGCGCCTGGGACATGGCGCTGTCCATGGCGACAGCAGCTTCGGCAAAGAGCAGCCGTTCGTTGCCAAAGCGCCGGCGCTGAGCGGGCGTCAGGCCCGGCACATAGGCCAGCGTGCGGCAAGGCGCCAATGCAAGTTGCCCCAGCACGGCCTCCAGGGTGGCGTAGTCGTTCTTGAGGTAGGCCAGCACGGGAGGCGCGTCGCCCTCTGGCCAGATCGCCGGCACACCCTGGCTGCGCGGCGCCAACGCGCCCCAGTAGCGCGCCCCGGTGCGGCCCGCCGGGCCGGGGCTGTAGTGGTCCAATTCGGGCCAGGTCAGCAAGAACTGCTCATCGGCCGCTACCAGTTCGTGCAGCGCGCCCATGGGCGGCAAACCGCGCTGGGCCAGCACGGCGTTGCACACGGCCAGCGCGCGCGCTTCAGACTGCACCAGGCGCGCCGCGTCCACAGGCTCCCACTCGCGAAACGCGGGCATGGGCTGCGCCGCGGGCGGCAGAAAGAACCCCGTGCCCAGCGTGGCGCGCTTCAAGTCCATGCCCCGTGCGGCCAGCAGCGCCGTGGGCGCGTGGTCGGCCACCAGCAGCGCCGGGGCCACGGCGTCGAGCACGCTGCGCCAGGCCCGCACCAGCGATGCCAGGCGCATGGCGTCGAGGTAGCCGGCGCGAAACAGCAGCTCGGCGTAAGTGGCCGGTGGCGGCAGGCCGCTCAACTGCGGCATCCACACCGGCGCCTGCCACAGGTGCACCCCGGGCGACGCGCCAAGGCGCCCCAGCGCAGCCGCAGCGCCAGACAGGTCGCGCAGCACGAAGTGCACTTCGTGCCCGCGCTCCAGCAGCGGCTGGGCGATCTGGGTCAACGGCACGACGTGGCCCATGCCGCCGCCGAGTTCCCAGGCCATAAGAATGCGTGACAAGTTGCTGTTCTCCCGCCGCTTGGACCCCGCGTGCACGGGGTGGTGCTGCCCTGCTGCCACCGCCACACTCGGGCCCGGATTGATCTTGACGCATCTCTCTTTGGAGTCGCCCCGTGAACAGTGTGCCTGTGTTTCGCCCTACCGCCCTTGCGGCTGCCATGGCTTTGGCTCTGCACGCGCCCTGGGTGCAGGCGTCCACCTTTGAAGGCCAGATCGTGGCCGACGGTGTGCCGCTCGCCACCGCCACGCCAGATGCGTATGTCTACGGCTACGCCTACACGGCGAACAGTGGGTCATCCACCTTTGAAGGTGCGGCCGCCTCAGGCTATTCACGCGTCAGCGCCACCAGCGACGGCAGCGTGGGCAAGCTGGCCGTGCAGAGCACGCTGGTCTACCGCCAGACGGTGACCAACCCGTACGCCACGGCGCAAAACGTGGCGTTCAACTTCTACATCCCGCGCAGCCGCACCACCATCTCGCTGGGTTACGGCACCAACATCCAGACCTTTACCGCTGTCGCCTCCTTCCTGGGCAACATCAGCTGGGGTGGCGACACGGCCTGGCAGATGGAGTACGGCCTGGCCGGCATCGGCAGCGCCCCCTCGACCTCCGTGAGCCTGAACGCCATCGGGCCGGTGCTCAGTGCCTCGGCCAGCGGCTTCACGGTGGGCGGCCTGCAGGGCGGCTTCTACATCAGCAGTGACAACATCGACGACGTGCCCGTCACCGGCCTGGCCGGCGACGCCTATGTGCTGTCCGATCCCTACGCCGGCTACCTGGAACTGGGCGTGATCGGCGCCAATGCGTCGGTGGAATTGACTTACACGCTCACCGCCAGCGCCACCTTCGACGCCACCTACCGCGACAACTCGTCGGCCGGTGCCTACGGCTACGGTGGTTTTGCGCAGGCCGGTGGTTACGACCCCTTCGGCATCGAATTTGCGCCCGATCCCATTGACGGTGGCATCCAACTGGTCTTTACCCAGGCGGTGCCCGAGCCGGCCACCTACGGGCTCTTGTTGGCCGGCTTGATGGCCGTGGGCGCTGCCACACGGCGCCGCCGGCAGGGGCCTGCTACAGACTGAACACCTTGCCCGGGTTCATGATGTTCAGCGGGTCCAGCGCCCGCTTGATGCTGCGCATCATGTCCACCGCTCCGGCGCCCGCTTCTTCCAGCAGGTAGCCCATCTTGTGCAGGCCGATGCCATGTTCGCCGGTGCAGGTACCGTGCAACCGAATGGCCCGCTGCACCATCTGCACGTTGAGCTGCTCCACCGCCGCCATCTCGGCCGGGTTGTCGGGGTCCATCAGGTAGCTCAGGTGAAAGTTGCCGTCGCCCACGTGGCCGACGATCCAGTACGGGATGCCTGAAGCCTCGGCCTCGGCCACGCTGTCGTTGATGCTTTCGGCCAGGCGGCTGATGGGCACGCAGGTGTCGCTGCTCTGGCAGCGGCAGCCCGGGCGCGTCTGCAGGGCTGCAAAGTAGGCTTGGTGGCGGGCCGTCCACAGCTTGGTGCGCGCCTCGGGCGTGCGGGCCCATTGAAAGTCTTCGCCGCCGTGGTCTCGCGCCAGCGCCTGCACGGTTTCGGCTTGTTCATTCACGCCGGCTTCGCTGCCGTGGAATTCCATCAGCAGCATGGGCGCTTCACGCAGGCCGAGTTTGCTGTGCTGGTTGACGGCGCGTATGGCATTGGCATCCAGCAGCTCACAGCGCGCAATGGGCACACCCATCTGGATGACCTGGATGGTGGCCTGCACGGCCGCGTCCACGCTCGGAAAGTGGCACACCGCCGCACTCACCGCCTCGGGCAGCGGGTACAGGCGCAGCGTGCCTTCGCTGCCCACAAAAAGGCGCGTCAGGTCGTAGCCGGCGCTGGACTTCTTGGCCCGTGTGCCTGTGGGCACCACCTCGCCAGCGGCCGTCACCACGCTCAGCCCCAGCACGTTTTCACGCATGGTGCCGTAACGCACGGCGTTGGTGCCGCTGGCGCGCGTGGCCGCCATGCCGCCCAGCGTGGCATTGGCGCCGGGGTCGATAGGAAAGAAGAGGCCGGTGTCCTTGATCTCGCGGTTGAGCTGCTCGCGGGTGACGCCGGCCTGCACGGTGACAGTCAAGTCGCTGGCGTCGACGCGCACGATCTGCGCCATGCGGCTCAGGTCCAGGCTGATGCCACCCTGCACGGCCAGCAGGTGCCCTTCCAGCGAGCTGCCCACGCCAAAGGGAATGACGGGCACGGCGTGCGCGGCCGCCTGCGCCACGGCAAAGGCCACTTCTTCGGTGCTTTCGCAAAACACCACCAGCTCGGGCGGCGCGGCGTCGTACACCGACTCGCCGCGGCCGTGTTGTTCACGCACCGATGCGGCGGTGCTGCAGCGGCCGCCAAAACGCTGTTGCAGCGTGGCCAGCAGGGCCGGGGGTACGGCGCGCAGTGCCGAGGGCTGGTGCGCGATGGAGGCGTCGGGTGCATTCATGGGCGTGGTCCTCGGAGCGGAGCGGTGCGTTGCAGCGCGTGGGCGTGAGCATGCATCGTAGGCCAGGCGTCCGGCCCTTGGGGGCGGCTTGATCGCTGCAGGCCCGTGGCCTGGCCCACACCATGGAGCCCCGGCCCGGTCAAGACCGCATCACTCGGCCGCACACTGGCTGGACGGCGCCTGCTCGCCCCGCGCCAACAGGCCGCGACGCGGGTGGGCGTCGGGCAGCAGCGGGGCCATCAGCGCGGCGGCCTGGGCGTAGTCGGCGCGCGCGGCGTCGGGTTGAGCCAGCAAGGTGTAGGCACAGGCCCGCCACTGCAAGGTGTGCGAGCGCTCGGCCGGGCTGGCCTTGGCGGCGGACTCGGTGCTGTGCAGCGCCTGAAGGGTGGCCAGGGCGGTGGCTGCGTCCCCCCGGCGCAGCGCCAACTCGGCGCCCAGCCGCTGCAACCGCAACCTGGCCTGCGTACCGGGCGCGAAGCCGGCGCTGTTCATCAGCGCGCTGGCACGCGCCAGGGCCTCGCTGGCTGCCTCATGCTGGCCTTGCACGCCCAGCGCTCTTGCCAGGGCCTGCTGCACAAACCCGGACTCTGCCGCCGGGGCCAACGCGCCCAGTGACTGCAGTGCCTGCGCGGCCTGCTGCGCCGAAGCGACGGCGGCGCTGGCTTGCCCGCTGGCCACTTCGGCGGCGCTGGCCAGGCGCAGGCGCAGCGCACGCTCCTGCAGCGAAGGTGCGCTGGCCGCCAAGGCCTGCAGCGCCGCAGCCGCTTGGGTGTGGCGGCCCAGGTCGTGGTCCAGCAGCGCCTGCAACAAGTCCAGCCGCTGGCGGTTGGCCGAGCGCAGCACCTGCGATGCGGCCAGCGCCTGGGCCCGTGCCACGGCGGCTGCGCCTTCTTGTAGCTGGCCGGCGTTGCGCGCCGTGGTTGCGAGCGTTTCGAGTGCAGCAATGCGCTCCAGTGCTTCGGTGGCCGGCAGCCGGTCGGCTTCGTCGCGCATGGCGCGTGCATGCGCCAGCGCTTCGGCGTTGCGGGCGTTGTAACTGTCCAGCGCGGCCAGGGCGTACTGCGCCAGCGCACGCGCCTGCACACACCAGATGCCGGCCGAAGTGCAGCCGGCCAACGCCTGCTGCGCCAGTGCCTCGGCGGCCTTGCCGTCGGTCAGCAGCAGCGCCCGCGCCAAGTGCGCCTGGGCGCGGTGGCGCGCCGCGTCGCCCAGCGGGGCATGCTCGTTGAGCAGCGCCACCGCCTGGCCCAGCGTACGGGCTGAGGCGGGCACCTCCTGCAGCCTGAACTGCACACGCCCCAGCTCGGCCAGCAGTTCCCCTTGCAGGCGCGGCTGGGCGCCAAATTCCTGCCGCGCGTGCAACACGGCGGCATCCACCAGCTGCAAGGCACTGACGCTGGTCTGCCCTTCTTGCGGCTCGGCGTCGCTCATGGCGCGGAAGATGAAGTCACGCACCGCGTCGGCCCGGGCTTCTTGCTCGATGGAGGCCTGGTGGCGGCTCCAGGCCAGCGTGCCCGCCCCGGCCAGCGCCAGCAGCGCCACGCCGCCGGCCAGGGCCGCGCGCCGGTGCCGGTGCAGGGCCAGCCGCAGGCGCTGCACCAGCGGCGCACGCCGCGCGGCCACGGGCTGGTGGGCCAGCACACGCCGCAGGTCGCTGGCCAGGCGCTCGGCCGATGCATAACGTTCGTCGGGCGACTTGGCCAGGGCCTTGGCCAGCACCGCATCCAGCTGCGGCCCCACGCCGGGTGCTGCGGGGGGTGTGTGCAGCACCGCCTGCACGGTCTGCGAAAGCGTGGCGCCGTCTGCGGCGTAGGGCAGGCGGACGGTGAGCAATTCGTACAGCACCACGCCTGCGGAATAGACATCGGTGGCAGTGGTGACGGGTGCGCCGCTGATCTGCTCGGGCGCGGCGTAGCGCGGCGTCATCACGGCCGACAGGTCTTGCGTCAGCGCGGGTGCATCGGCGTCGGGCTGCAGCAGTTTGGCGATGCCGAAGTCCAGCAGCTTCACCTGCCCGCTGCCGTCCACCAGGATGTTGCCGGGCTTGAGGTCGCGGTGCACCACAAGGCGCCGGTGCGCGTGGTCCACGGCGGCCAGCACCTGCAGGAAGAGTCTGGTGCGTGCGTCCTGGTCCAGCCCCTGGGCGCGGGCGAACTCGGTGATGGGCGTGCCGTCCACGAACTCCAGCACGATGAAGGGCCGGCCGTCGGCCGCTGTGCCGGCGTCGTACAGCCGTGCGATGTGCGGGTGCTCCAGCGCCGCGAGCAGCTCACGTTCACGTGCAAAGCGGCCGGCGGGCACGCCTTGCAGGTGGCCGGCCAGCGGCAGTTTGACGGCCACCGGCCGCTTGACCTGCCCGTCCATGCGCTCGGCCAGCCACACCACCGACATGCCACCACGCCCCAGTTCACGCAGCAGGCGGTAACCGGCCACGCTGTCACCGGCGGCCGGCCCCGGCAGCGTGCTGGCGTTGGCGGCGGTGACCCAGGCCGCGCCCAGCGGTGCCACCACGGCCAGCGACGCATCGTCGGCATCCAGCCCCGCCAGCATGGCTTGCACACGCGTGTGCAGCGCGGCATCGGTGTGCGCCAGGTCGGCCAGGCGCCGGGCTCGCGCAGCTTCGTCCAGTGTCAGCAGTTCGTCAAAAGTGGCCAGGGCCAGGGCGTCGGCTTGCTGCTGGTTCATGGCCGCACCCCGGCCCTTTTCAGGCCAGCAGGCCCGTCAAGAAAGCCTTGGCGCGTTGCCAGTCGCGTTTGACCGTGGGTTCGGACAAACCCAGCAGCGCCGCCACCTCGGGCACCTCCAGCCCCATCACCGCGCGCAGCTCGGCCACGCGCAGCAGCCGCTCGTCGACGGCGCCCAGGCGCTCAAAGGCCTGGTTCATGGCCAGCACCTGCTCGGGCCGCGCGGCAGGGTCGGCCAGGCCGGCGCCCAGGGTCAGCGGCAGCAACTCGGCATCGCGCTTTTGCGCCAGCCGTTCACGCGCCATGTCCACCAGCAGGCTGCGCATGGCGCGGCTGGCGTAGGCCATGAATTCGGCGTGGCTGCCAAAGCGCAACTCGCCACGTGACTGCAGGTCGAGGTAGAGCTCGTGCGCCAGCGTGCCGGTGGAAATGGGCGCCTGTTCGCGTGCCAGCCGAGACCGCGCCAGCCGCAACAAGTCGGCATAGGCGGCTTCAAAGGCGGAGCGGGCAGAGTGGTTCATGGCGGCTCTTGCGCTTGTAGCACGGCCTGCCGCTGCCGATGCCACCCCCCCGAGTGCGGGGGTGGGTGATCTGCGGGGCGCCGGCGATCCGCTTTGTATGGGGTGGAGTCCTGCGCCAACGAGCGCATCGACCGAGATCGTCAACCCGCATTGATGCCCGATTGACGGCCCGGCCGCAAAGTGCCCCCAAAGCTGTCCATGTCCAGACCCGACCACGACCCGCCGCCAGGAGACACCATGTCCAAGTCCACACGCACGCACCACAGCCCCCGGCGGCAGGCGCCACATCGCAGCCTGCGCCGGCACCATATCGCCGCAGCCACGCTGGCCATGCTGGGCGCCAGCAGCCACGCGGCGCCGGTGAACTGGGTGGGCGGCGACGACGGCTTCTGGGACGTCACCGGCAACTGGGACACCGGGCAACCCGGTGCCACGGCCGACGTGCAACTGCTGGCCTTCAACACCACGCTGCGCAGTGGCAACTACGGCCTGCGCTCCCTCGCCGGCACCGGGCGGCTCACGCTGTCGGGTGGGTCCTTGAGCTTCACCGAGGCGTCGACACTGGGCTCGATGCTGCTCAGCGGGGGTTCGCTGGGCGGCAGCGGCACGCTGGTGGTCAGCGGTGCCAGTGAATGGCAGCGTGGCGTATTGAGCGGCGCGGGCGCGGCCACCTTCAGTGGCGGCCTGGCCATCACGGGCACCGACGTGCACGACATCGTTGGCAAGCGTCTGGTGCTGGGCGGCATCAGCACCTGGAACAACGCCAACGCCGGCAACCTGGGCCAGATCCGCATGGGCAACGGCGCCGTCATCGACAACAGCGGCAGCTTCCTGGACCAGACCAATGCCAGCACCACCATCAACAATGCCTATGGTGGTGGGGCCACCTTCGTCAACAGCGGCACCTACACCAAGACCGGCACAGGCACGACCACCGTCCAGACCGTCTTCAACAACACCGGCACCATCAACGGCACGGGCCTGCTGGTGCTGACCGCCGGCGGCACCCACACCGGCAACTTCGCCATGGACGCCGGCGGCACGGTGCA
>CAZUKT010000054.1:0-7739 GCA_964620975.1 uncultured Rubrivivax sp.
GCCACGCCGATCATCACCAGCGACTGCGGGCTGACGTGCAGCACGCCCTGCATCAGCAGGCTCAGGGTTTCGGGGCCGAGCACCGCCTAGCCCCCGCTGGCAAAACGCACGATGGGCTCGCCGTGGCCCACGGCCTGGCCCTCGGCAACGCAGACTTCGGCAATGGTGCCGGCCCTGGGCGCACCGATGAAGTTGTGCATCTTCATGGCGTCCAGCACCGCCACTTGCTGGCCGCGCTGCACTTTGTCACCCACCTTCACATGCAGCGCCAGGATGACGCCGGGCATGGGTGCGTTGAGCACGTTCACGCCACCCGCACCCGAACTTTGTACTGGCCGTGCGGCGGCCGGCGCGCGTGCCGAGGCCGCCAGACGCGGGGGCAGCGGCGGCGCGGCTTCAGCCGCTGCGGCATGCACGGGGGCCAGAGCGGCTTCGTCCACCGCATAACCGGGCGTGATGGCGGCCGTGGGCAAGGTTTCGTCGCCCGCCAGCGTGACCTGGTATTGCTCGCCACCCACCAACACCGCAAAGCTGTCGGCGCTGAGTTCTTGCACGTCAATGACAAAGTCCCGGCCGTTCAGGCCCAAGGTGTAGCGCCGCATCTATTTGCTCCTCCGCTGCCAACTGCTGTTTTGCCGGCTGCGCCCCGCCCCCACCCAGCGCGACACGTAAAGCATGCTGCCGGGCCAGTAGCGGCGGGTGGCGGGTGCGGCCTCGCGCCGCAAGATGGCACGGTGCCGCAGCGTGGCCACCAGGATGGCGGCCACCAGTTCGGCGTCCATGCCCTGCACCAGGGCGGCCGTGTGCGTTTGCGTTTGCATGGGGTCTGTGGGTTCGGGCACCGCAGTGGGGTCTGCGGCCGCCAGGGCTGGCACGCCCGCAGTGCCGGCGCCTTGCGCCGTGGCCGCCACCCACACCGGCGCATCGGGCGGGCCCGCCACGTCCACCGTGCCGGGGGCGGGCCTGTCCAGCCGCTGCACCAGCGTCAGCAAGCCCCACAACAAAGCCAGCAAGCCAAACACCAGGCCCATGCCCAGCGCCGTCATTTGCAAACCCCAGGCCAGGTCGCTCATGGCTGTGCGCTGGGTCGTTGCCGCAGGCGGGTTGGTTTCATGTGGGCGACAGGCCGTGTTTCTTGGCCGGGTTCTGCTGCACCTTGGTGCGCAAGATTTCCAGCGCACGCGCCAGGCGCGGCCGCGTTTCACGGGGTTCAATGACCTCGTCAATCTGCCCCAGGTCGGCGGCGCGGTAGGGGTTGAAAAACTGCTCGCGGTAGGCGGCCACCAGTTCGCGTTCGCGTGCGGCGGGGTCGGCAGCGTTTTTTACGTCTTCGCGGTACAGCACCCGCACGGCAGGCTCGGCGCCCATGACGGCTATTTGCGCCGTGGGCCAGGCAAAGGCCAGGTCGGTGCGCATCTGCTTGGACCCCATGGCCACGTAGGCGCCGCCCATGGCCTTGCGCGTGACGATGCTGATCTTTGGCACCGTGGCTTCGCAGTAGGCAAAGATGATCTTGGCGCCGTGGCGGATGACACCGCCGTACTCCTGGTCCACACCGGGCAAGAAACCGGGGCAGTCGACAAAGGTCACCAGCGGCACGTTGAAGGCGTCGCAGGTGCGTATGAAACGCGAAATCTTGTCGCTGGCGTCGATGTTCAAAGACCCGGCCATGAAAGCCGGCTGGTTGGCCACGATGCCCACCGAATAACCGTCGAGCCGCGCAAAACCGATCACCGCGTTGGGCGCAAAGTGGGGCTGTATTTCAAGGAAGCTGTCGCGGTCAAAGATGGCCACGATGGCATCGCGCATGTCGTAGGGCTGGTTTTCGTTGTTGGGGATCAGCGAATTCAGCGCCTCGTCCATGCGGTTGGGCGGGTCGTCAGGTGTCACCTGCGGCGGGTCTTCGTTGTTGTTTTGCGGCAGGTAACTCAGCAACAACTTGGCCAGCGCCAGGCCCGCCACTTCGGTGTCGGCGGCCAGGTGGGCCACGCCGCTGCGGCCGGTGTGCACGTCGGCACCACCCAGGTCTTGCGCGGTGACCTGCTCGCCTGTCACGGCCTGGATCACATCGGGCCCGGTGAGAAACATGTAGCTGTCGCCGGCCATGATGACAAAGTCAGTCAACGCGGGTGAATACACCGCGCCACCGGCGCAGGGCCCCAGGATGAGTGAGATCTGCGGAATCACGCCCGACGCCATCACATTGCGCACAAACACTTCGCCGTAGGCAGCCAGGCTGCGCACACCTTCTTGAATGCGTGCACCACCGGAGTCGTTCAAGCCGATGAACGGGATGCCGCTTTCAATGGCCAGGTCCTGGATGCGGCTGATCTTCTGCGCCTGCACTTCAGAAAACGAGCCCCCCAGCACCGTAAAGTCTTGCGCGTACACCGCCACACGCCGGCCGTTGACCTTGCCAAAACCGGTGATGACGCCGTCCCCCGGGAAGCGTTGTTTGTCCAGGCCGAAGGAGCTGACCTGGTGGGTGGCCAGTGCGCCAAATTCCTGGAACGAGCCGCCGTCCAGCAGCAGCGCCAGGCGCTCGCGCGCCGTGAGTTTGCCGCGTGCGTGCTGCTGCGCTATGCGCTTGACGCCGCCACCCAGCACGGCTTTGCTGCGCATGTCGCGCAGCACCTGCAGGTGGTCAAAGGTGTTGCCGGCCATGTTGCTTGTCCCTTGCGGTTGGCGGCGTGGCCAACCGGCCCGCCGCGCTGCTTGTGTTGCGCGTACGGGCCAGGCTTCAGCGCCAGGCCATGGCCACCATCTTGCGGCGCAAGAAGGCAATCTGGGTTTGCAGCGGCAGTTGCTTGGGGCACACGTCGTGGCAGGCCAGCAGCGTCATGCAGCCAAACACACCGTCGTCGTCGCCGATGAGCTCGTAAAAGTCTTCGTCGGTGCGTGCGTCACGCGGGTCGAGCTTGAAGCGGGCGATCTTGTTCAACCCCACAGCGCCCACAAAGTCTTCGCGCATGCGTGCCGTGCCGCATGCGGCCACGCAGCAACCGCATTCAATGCAGCGGTCAAGCTCATAGATCTGGTCGGCCAGTTCGGGGTCCATGCGGGCTTCAAGCTTCTTCAGGTCGGGCGTGGCTTCTTGGGTCTGCACCCAGGCTTGCAGCCTTTCGCTCATGCCCCGCATCCACTTGCCGGTGTTCACCGACAGGTCACCAATCAGCTCAAACACGGGCAGCGGCGCCAGCGTGATGACGGCGTCCAGCTTTTTGGTGAGCACGCGGCAGGCCAGCGCCGGCTTGCCGTTGACCAGCATGGCGCAACTGCCGCAAATGCCGGCACGGCAGACAAAGTCAAACTGAAGCGACGGGTCAAGCTTGTCGCGGATCTCGGTGAGTGCGATGAACAGCGTCATGCCGGGTGCGTCCACCAGTTCATACGTCTGCCAGTGCGCTGCCACATCGGGCTGTGCCGGGTTGAAGCGCAGCACCTTGATGTGCAGCTTGCGCACCGCCGCGTCGCCGCTGGCGGGGGCGGTTTCTACCGCGTGCATGGAAACAGGTTTGATGGGGATGGTGATCATGGCAGCGGTTCGTCGATGCGTTCGTTAAGGCCGCGCAGCACGGGCGGCAGCAAGTCGTCAAAGGGCATCAGCGCTTGTTGCACCTGGTGGCGCGAGCCGCTGCCCATGCTTTCACGCAGGGCCACCACTTCAGCGGCGCGTGCGGGGGTGTCGGGGTGGTCGATGTAGTCCTTGGCGCCGTAGCCGCGCCAGCCTGGGGGCAGCTCCATGGCCTTCACGTCCAGCGCCTCGTAGTTCAGCGTGGGCAACATGTCGCCCGCACCCGGCCAGGTGGCCAGCGTGCGCTTGAGCCAATTGGCGTCGTCGCGGCGCGGGAAGTCTTCACGGAAGTGCGCGCCACGGCTTTCGGTGCGCACGCTGGCACCGTGCGACATGCACAGCGCCACCTTCAGCATCTTCTGCACGCGGTAGGCGGTGGCCAGCTCGGGGTTGGCGCCGCCTGCCTTGCTGCGCAGGCCGATGTTCTTGCTGCGGTCGAGCAGCACCTGCAGTTCAGACACCGCCCTGCCCAGTTCTTCACCGGTGCGGAAGATGCCCACCTTGCTGCTCATGATCTCTTGCATGGCCAGCTTCAGCACGGTGGCGTCTTCCTTGCCGCCGCCGGTGGCCAGCCAGTCGAGCTTGGCCTGCTCGGTGGCGATGAAGTCGCGCACCAGGCCAGTGTCGATGTGCGCGGTGTTGGCCGATGCATCGCAGAAGTCGGCCACGTATTCGCCCACGATCATGCCGGCCACCACGGTTTCGGCCACCGAATTGCCGCCCAGGCGATTGAAGCCGTGCATGTCCCAGCAAGCGGCTTCACCCGCGGCAAACAGGCCCTTGAGTGTGGGGCTCTGGCCGGTGTAGTCGGTGCGCACGCCGCCCATGGTGTAGTGCTGCGCGGGGCGCACGGCAATCATGTCCACGGCCGGGTCTATGCCCAGGAAGGACTCGCAGATTTCCTTCACCTCGCGCAGGTTCTTTTCAATGTGCGCGCGGCCCAGCAGCGTGATGTCCAGCCACAGGTGTTCACCAAAGCGGCTGGGCACGCCCTTGCCCTTGCGGATGTGTGTTTCCATGCGGCGCGACACCACGTCGCGCGAGGCAAGCTCTTTTTTCTCGGGTTCGTAGTCGGGCATGAAGCGGTGGCCGTCCACGTCCTTCAGCAAACCGCCGTCGCCCCGGCAACCTTCGGTGACCAGGATGCTGGCCGGGAAGATGCCCGTGGGGTGGAACTGCACCGCTTCCATGTTGCCCAGCACGGCCTTGCCGGTTTCCAGCGCAATGCCCATGCCCACGCCGTCGCAGATGACGGCGTTGGTGGTGACCTTGAACAAACGCCCCGCGCCGCCGGTGGCAATGACCGTGGCCTTGGAGACCCAGGCGCTGAGTTCGCCCGTGATGAGATTGCGCACCACAGCGCCGTTGCAGCGGCCGTTGTCGTGAATCAGCGCAATGGCTTCCATGCGCTCGTGCACGGGTATCGACTCGGCAATGGCGCGGTCGCTCACCGTGAACAGCATGGCGTGGCCGGTGCCGTCTGACACGTAGCAGGTGCGCCATTTCTTGGTGCCGCCAAAGTCGCGCTGAGCCACCAGGCCGTGCGCTTCGTCGCGCTCGGTCAGCACCACCTTCTGGCCATTGATGATGACCGTGTGGTCACCCTTGCGCACCCGGCTCCAGGGCAGGCCCCAGGCCGCCAGTTCACGCACGGCCTTGGGTGCGGTGTTGACAAACATGCGCACCACGCGCTGGTCGGCACCCCAGTCGGAGCCGCGCACGGTGTCTTCAAAGTGCACGTCTTCGTTGTCACCCTGCCCTTTGGTGACATTGCCCAAAGAGGCCTGCATGCCGCCCTGTGCCGCCGCCGAGTGCGAGCGCTTGGGCGGCACCAGCGACAGGATGGTGGCTTCATGACCGCGCCGCTTGGCGCCAATGGCCACCCGCAGGCCGGCCAAGCCGCCGCCGATGACGAGTACGTCGGTGTAGTTGATCTTCATGTTATTTGGACCCTGGCAAGGCCCAGGCGGGCGTTGGGTAGGGCTGGCCCGCGTGGGGCGCGTGTGCAATGCCCAGCTTGATGTAGGCGGCCAAGGTGGCCAGGCCCAGCACCAGGAAGAAAACCGTCAACGCCCACTTCAGCGTCTTCAGCCGTGTGCGGGTGGCGTTGTCGTCCTTGCCGGCAAACCAGCCCCACTTGACGGCCAACCGGTACAGGCCGATGCCGCCGTGCAGTTCAACCGCAAAAAGCAGCACCAGGTACAGCGGCCACATGCGGCCACTCCACATGCGGTCGGCACTGCCGTAGGGCCCGATGGTGTCGGGCTGGGTGAGCATGATGTACAGGTGCACCGACGCCAGGAAGAACAGCGCAAAACCCGTCACCACCTGCCAGAACCACAAGGTGGTGTCGCCATGCCGCAGCGTGTTCTTGTGGTCCATGAACTCACGGTACTGGCCGTAGTTGCTGGGGAACTTGCGCAGCGCCAGCATGGCGTGGCCGATGAACAGCGCAAACACCACCGCCACCACCACTGACACCAGCCAGGGCAGCGCACGGTCGAAGATGAAGTAGCCCTCAAAGAACTTGGTCACCGCCCACATGGCGTCGGGGCCAAGAAGGATGGAAGACACAAAGAACATGTGCCCCCACATGAAAAGGCCCAGTGCCAGGCCGCTGGCGCTTTGCAGCCAGTCCAGCTTGGCCGGCCACGCACTCTTGCGGGGTTTTCGCCCCGCCCGCGATGCCCCGGCTGGGGTGGCACTTGTTGAACTGTTCATCTGTCGATCTCCTGCCTTCGCTAGCCGGCGCCGCCCGGGCTCGTGCCTCTGGCTTGCCAAGCTTGATGGGCGCCGATGGTTGCGCGGGGGGTGCTGGCAGCAATTGCGCCATGTCAAGGCGGCTGGAATGGGCTGCCTGGCGGCAGCCCGCAGATGCGATGGGTCAAGAGCCGGGCGGGCTGCAAAGCCACAGCGGGGCTGGCGGTGCCCTTGCAACTGCGCCGCATGGCGGCAAAACCGGGCATGGCCGCAGCTACAGTTGGCACACTTCAACCCCTGCCCCAGCCCCGAGCACCCGCCATGAGCCACGCACCTGCGCAAGCAAGAATCCGGCAGGCATTTGCGCCCGCTCTGGTGGCCCTGGCGCTGGCGGGTTGCGCCACACAGCAAGAAAGCACGCCAGACCCGATGGCGCAGTACCAGGCCCTGGCTGGCCTGCAAAACGGGCAGCTCAGGCTGGTGTGCGGGCTGTCTTGCGCGGGCTCCTGGAGCCTGGCACGCACCGCCTTGAAAGGCCTGCACGCCCATGGGCTGTGGGCCGACCTGGCCACTGAAGTGGCGCGCATCGGGTTCAGCACCGACCTGAGCTATTTCTACCTGGCCCGCGCCGCCGAAGGCCTGGGCAAGCCCCAGGCGGCAGACGTCTACTACCGGTTGGCACTGGCCGGGTCGCGCAAGTGCGATGGATGGGTTCTTGATAGCTGCGACGGTGTCAACGTGCCGCTGCAAGCCAGCGCCGCTTTGGACCGGCTTGCGGGCAAGGCCGCTTCAAGTGGTGAAAAACCGCCGCCGTGAGTACCCCTGGTGCCCGCAGTGCCCGTGGCGCCCGGGGTGCCCACATCCCCACCGCACACTGGTCCGCCAAGGCAGCGCCACACACCGCACAGTGCCGACCCCCCGCAAACCATCAAGCACAGCCCGAAAGCTACGCTTTACATTTTGCGTGCTCGGAATCAGGGCCACAGTGCCGGCCCCTGCCACCCACCAGCCAGCCCCAACAACACCCACGCAGCCCGCGTCGACATCATGGATGACCTCCTCGCAGCCAACCGGCACACCACCAACAACCAGGCTGAAATTGAAGCCAGCAAGCTTTGCGGCTGCTGCTGTTGCATGCAGATCTTTCCGCCAGACGAGATCGTGGCCTGGGGTGGGCTGGACGTCAGCAACTTTGACGACCCGGACTCCATGAGCGCGGGCACCGCGCTGTGCCCGCGCTGCGGCAGCGAATCGGTGATCGGCGACAAGTCGGGCTACAAGATCCACCCAGAATTTCTGAGCCGCATGAACGAGGCCTGGTTCCAGCGCACCATCATCCGCAAGCCCAAGCCCAAGGCCTGAAGCTGCCGCCCGTCGATTGGCTGCGCCTGGGCTCTGGCAGTTCATTTACATCGAGGCGCCATGCCACTGCACTGGTCCGACGAGGTCCAAGGTCTTGACTGGC
>CAZUKT010000054.1:7749-12492 GCA_964620975.1 uncultured Rubrivivax sp.
GGTGGCCGCCGGGTGGGCCGGCAACCCATGCAAAGAGGACCCACCATGTCCCTGATCTGGTCAAACGACATTGAAGACCTTGACTGGCAGGAGCTTGAAGCGCTCTACAAGGCCGCACCGCTGGGTCGCAAGACGGCCGCCGAGCTTGAAGTGGTCTTCACCAACAGCCGCTACCGCTGCCTGGCGCGTGAAGCAGGCCGCCTGGTGGCTGTAGGCCGCGCACTGGCCGACGGCGCCGATTGCTCGTACCTTTGCGACGTGGCCGTGCTGCCCAGCCACCAGGGCACCGGCCTGGGCAAGGCCGTGGTGCAAGACTTGGTGCGCCAGTCGCAAGGGCACAAGAAGATCATCCTGTATTCGGTGCCCGGCAAAGAGGGTTTCTACAAGAAACTGGGCTTCATGCGCATGCTCACCGCCATGGCGCTGTTCAAGGACCAGGCGGCAGCGCTGGCGCGGGGCCACATCACTGAAGACAAGACACCATGAAGTCCGCCCTGCTCATCATCGACGTCCAGCACGCCTTGTGCACGGGCGACGAAGCCGCTTTTGACATCGAAGCCGTGGTGGCCCGCATCAACGGCCTGTCGTCCCAGGCCCGGGCGTCCGGCGTGCCCGTGGTGCTGATTCAGCATGACGAGCCCGGCGGCCCGCTGCAAAAGGGAACGCAAGGCTGGCAGGTGTACGCGCATGTGGTGATGAGCGCGCATGACCTTCGGGTGCAAAAGACCGTGTGCAACTCGTTCCAGGGCACTGACCTGCAGGTGCAGTTGCAGGCGCACGGTGTTGGGCGGCTGGTGGTGTGTGGCCTGCAAAGCAACCACTGTGTGGACGCCACGGTGCGCGGCGCGCTGGCGCACGGTTACCCGGTGGTGCTGGTGTCTGATGCACATTCCACCACGGCCCAGGGCGGGCAGCCTGCCGCGCAGATCATCGCGCACCACAACACCACGCTGGCCGGCCTGGCCCAAGGCGAAGCGGTCGTCACCGTCACGCCGGCCGCAGCGGTGAGCCTGGTGCCTGGCCCGGGCATGCCACGCCGCGTGTGACTAGCCGCGTGTGCCAGGCCCCCGTCCCACCTCAATCCATCACAACGAGACTGCCATGAAACTGGGTGCTTTTTCGATCAGCCTGTCGGTGAAGGACATCGCCGTGTCCCGCGCCTTTTATGGAAAACTGGGCTTCAGTGTGTTTGGCGGCAACCAGGACCAGAACTGGCTGATCATGAAAAACGACACCACCCTGGTGGGCCTGTTCCAGGGCATGTTTGAAGGCAACCTGCTCACCTTCAACCCCGGCTGGGATCACAACGCGCAAGCGCTCGACGCCTTTGACGACGTGCGCGCCATTCAGCGCCACTTGTTGGCCCAGGGTGTGGCATTGGCCTCACAAGCCGATGAGTCCACCCAAGGCCCGGCGAGCCTGATGCTGGCCGACCCCGACGGCAACCAGATCCTGGTGGACCAGCACCTGTGACGGCGGCCACGCGGCGCCCTGCCAATTGCGGGGCCACGCCTGCAGCCAGGCGTGCGCCGCACGGGGCCGCGTTGCGGGGCCCACGCTGATGGCCGCGCCACCCGCGGCCGCCGGCTATTCCGGCACGCCTTTGGCCAAGAAGTTGGGCATCACCGAAGCCAGCCGGGTGTGGGTCCAGCATGCCCCGGCCCACTACCGCAGCCTGCTGCCCACGCTGAGCCCGGGTTTCGCGTTTGACGCTGCGCTTACCGCGCATACCGACGTCGTGCACTTGTTTGCCGAACGCAGGGCCGTGCTTCAGGCCGAACTGACCCAACTGCGCCATGCCATGCGGGCCGACGCGGCAGTGTGGGTGTCATGGCCCAAGAAGGCGTCCAAGCGGCCTACCGACATCACCGAAGACACCATCCGCGAAGTGGCCCTGCCGCTGGGCCTGGTGGATGTGAAGGTGTGTGCCGTGGACGACGTGTGGTCGGGCCTGAAGCTGGTGATTCGCAAGGAACTGCGCTGAGCATCCTGCGCCGGCCCGTCGCCACGGCGACGCGTGCCGGGCCCGCGCCGACCTAAAATTTGCAGTGCCAGCCTTTGCGGGCTGGCAGCGTTCTCAGGGCGGGGTGCAATTCCCCACCGGCGGTATCTGCAGGCCACTGCAGGAGCCCGCGAGCGCCCGGCTACCGCCCAGTGGGGGTGGCCGGGGTCCCCCTCGTGACTTTCATGACCACGCCGAGCACCAGTTGTTCTTTCGCGAGCACTTCATCAAGAAGGGCACCGAGGCGGCCCAAGCCTGCTTGCAAACACTGGGCAGCCTGGCCAACATCCCTGCACGGGGCGGCTGAACGCAGCGCGGTGGCCTGCCCAAACGGGCCACCACGGCACCACGCCAATTCGAGCAACCCATTCATCCCCACATTCCGCACCGCCTTGCACCATGCGCCGACGCCACCTGCTGACCCTGCCTTTGTGCGCCACCTGGGGTGCGCTGGCGCATGCCGAAGACGCTGCCAGTGCGGTCAGCGCGACGCCGGGCACACTGCCGCTGCTCTTGACCGCACCCCACGGTGGCACGCAGCCGCTGGGCATGGTGCCGGCGCGGCAAAAGGGTGTCACGGTGCGCGACGCCGGCACGTCAGAACTGGCCGAGCAAGTGGCGGCCGCGCTGCAAAGCCGCACTGGCGAACGGCCCTACGTGGTCATCGCGCGCTTCAGCCGCAAATTTGTGGACGCCAATCGCGCCCAGGCCGAAGCCATAGAGTCCGCAGCCGCAGAGCCCGCCTACCGCCAGTACCACGGCCAGATCGCGGCCTACGTTGCCGAACTGAAGGCCAAGCACCCCAAGGGTGCATTGATGGTGGACGTGCATGGCCAGTCGCAAGCCCCCGACACCTTGTTTCGCGGCACCCGGGCCGGCCTGAGCACGCAGCGCCTGCTGCAGCGTTTTGGCCCTGCGGCCCTGCAAGGCGAGCACAGCCTGCTCGGTCTGCTGGCGGCTCGGGGCTACCAGGTGAACCCCGAGGTGGGCAGCACCAGCTTGCTTGAAGACCCGCGATATTCCGGCGGCCACACCGTGGCCACCTACGGCAGCCACCATGCAGAGGGCATTGACGCCATACAACTGGAATTTGGCCAGCACCAGCGCGCGCAGGCCGGGCTGGCCCGCGATGTGGCCGACGCCTCGCTGGGCTTCATGCGCCACCACGGGCTGCTGCCGGCGTGATGCAGCCCGGGTTTGCCGGCCTGCGGGCGGGCCTGCGCTTGCCCAGTGGCAAATCGGCTGGTCGGCCAATTGCCCGATCGACCGATTGACCGATTGACCGATCCTCCCATTGGCCCGGTTTTTGCACATGGCCCCCGGCCACAATACGCGTTAACCCGGGGCGCCGTGCCTGTGGCGCCCCCCCTGCCGACAGCGAGAAAGTGCATGACTGAAACGACGCAAGAAATTTCCACGATGGACTTCAACTGCCCAGCGGCGGGCAAGCTCGTGGTGATTCACAGCACCTGCGCCATTCGCGTGTCGCGGGCCGGCAAGCGGCTGGGCCGCCAGGCCACGGAGACCAACTGCTCCAACAAGGACCATTGCCTCATTGCCACCCACACCGACGGTGACGTGGTGCACGACTGGAGCAAATGCGTTTACCTGCACCCGGCCACTGACTGACTGGCCGGCCGGCCGGGCGCAGTGCTGCTCGGCATGCCGGGCCATACCAGCCGCACACCTCACGAACCGCGAAACCGCGAAACCGCGAACCCTAAACCGCCCGTTCGGCGTTTTGCACCAGGCCGTCAACAAAACGGCCCAGCAGCTGGATGGGCAAGTCGTGCCCCATGCCCGGCACAAAGTCGCCCACCGCACCGGGGATGCGCGCCACCAGGTCGTGCCCTGCGGCCACGGGGATCAGCGGGTCGGCCTGGCCATGAATCACCCGCGTGGGCGCGGTGATGCGCTGCACCAGGCTGCTGCGGTCGGCGTCGGCCACCACGGCCACGAGCTGGCGCGCCGTGCCCGCCGGGTGCCAGGCGCGGCGCACCGTGGCCAGCAGCCTTTCATACAGCATTGCGGGGTCCGCCGGAAACGCGGGGCTGCCAATCACGCCCAGCACTTGTTGCAAGTGCGCGGCCGCGGCCTCGGCAGAGTGGCCCTTGGGGCGCGACAGCAAGGCGCGCCGCACCCGCAGACCGGGCTGCGGCAGTTGGCGGGCGCCGGTGGTGGTCATCATCAGCGTCAGGCTCTTCACACGGTGTGGATGCAACGCCGCCAGGTGCTGGGCGATCAAGCCGCCCATGCTGGCGCCGCAGATGTGGGCGCGCTGCACGCCCAGGGCGTCGAGCACCCCCAATGTGTCCAACGCCATGTCGGCGATGCTGTAGGGCGCACGCACGGGCAGGTGCATGGCGTAGCGCATGCCGGCCCAGGCCATGTTGGGCACGCCCAGGTGGTCAAGGTATTGGCTCAAGCCGATGTCGCGGTTGTCGTGCCGCAGCACCCGCAGGCCGCGGCTCACCAGCATCTGCACCATTTCGTCGGGCCAGCCGGTGAGCTGCATGCCCAGGCCCATGATCAGCAGCATCGGTTCGCCGCCGGGTTGGCCCTGGTCGTCTACCTCGATGCCAAGGCCGTTGGCCGATACACGCATGCTGGGGTCCTGTGCCGGCCTCGGCCGCTGTGGTGTGGGCCCAGAGGATACGCGTGCAGCGGTCTCAGGCGGCCCCAGCCGGCCTCAGCCCGCCTCAGCCGGCCTTGCGGCGCCGGGCTGGTGCGGCGGCAGCCTT
>CAZUKT010000054.1:12592-14074 GCA_964620975.1 uncultured Rubrivivax sp.
GCCTCAGCCCGCCTCAGCCGGCCTTGCGGCGCCGGGCTGGTGCGGCGGCAGCCTTGGCCGGCTTCACGGCCTGTGGCTTGGGCGCGGCAGGCTTGCGCGTGGCTTGTTTGACTGCACTGTCCACCACCGTGCTCACGGCACTGCTGACCACCTGGCGTGCCATCTTGCCCATGGCCCCGGTGATGCCGCCGGCAATGCGGCGTGTGGCGCGGCTGACCACGCCTTCGGGCGCCGCCTGTTCGTCGTCACCCGGGTCCCCGGGTCGGGGCAAGGCGCGCAGGTCGTCCATGGCCACCGCAATGGCGTCGGCCAGCTCCCGCACGTCGGGCATGGCGGCGGCATCGGCCATCAAGCCAAAGTCAAGACTCTTGTCGTAGCTCTGCACGGTGATGTTCAGCGCCATGCCGTGCACGACGATGGACGTGGGGTAGTTGGTGAGCATGCGCGCGCCGGCCATGTACAGCTGCACCGGCGGCCCGGGCACGTTGCTGATGACCACGTTGGCCACCTGCGGAATGCGGTCTGCCACCTTGGCCCGGCCGTACAGGGCCGTGGCGGCCTCTATGAGCCAGGGGATGCCCAGCGAGGGGTAGTCGGTGGGCAGGATGCTCTTCAGGCTGCCCATGGTGGATTTCATGGCCGCCGTGGCCGCCTTGATGTGCGCCAGGCGCTTGCGCGGGTCGGCCACGTGGGTGCCCAGGCTGATGAAGCTCATGCTGGCCTGGTTGTCGCTGGACACATCGCCCTTGTCTCGCAGGCTGATGGGCACGGCCGCAATCAGGCTCTTGCGTGGCAGCGTGCGGCGCTTGCCGAAGTAGCGGCGCAAGGCGCTGCTGCACAGCATCAGCACCATGTCGTTGATGGTGGCGTCAAAGGCGCGGCCCAGTTCCTTCAGCTCTGGCAGCGGCACGGTCACGGTCGCAAATGCGCGGCCCGCCGTCACCGACGCGTTGAGCGCCGTGCGTGGCGCCAGGGTCAGGTTGCTGGGTGTCTTTTCGCCGCCCAGCAACGACGAATGCGACACCACCGTGGTGGCCGCGTTCTTCAGCGTGCCCACCGTGGCGGGCAGGTTGCGCACGATCTGCGCCACTTTCTGCGCCTGGTTGCCGAGCACACCGCGCAGCATCTCGGTCATTTCCAGCTTGAAGACCTTCTTGCGGCCCGACGGCTTGGCCTCTACGGTGCGTGGTTCGGCTGTCACGTCAAGAATGGCATTGGCCAGCGCCACGGCGGCCTGGCCGTCCACTGCCGCGTGGTGCAGCTTGCTGTATAGCCCCACGCGCTTGTTGCCGTTGGGTGACGGTGCCAAGCCTTCGAAGACATGGAACTTCCACAGCGGGCGGTTGCGGTCGAGCAAGCCGGGGTGGATCTGGGACACGGCAGCTTCCAGTTCTTGGATGCCGGCGCCCTTGGGCAGCTTGATCTCCACCACATGCAGCTTCATGTCGGGTTCGGCGTCCACCCAGGCCGGGTTGGCCAGGT
>CAZUKT010000055.1:0-14070 GCA_964620975.1 uncultured Rubrivivax sp.
TGGTGATCTCCACGAACTCGGCCTTGGCCTGCATTTCGTCGATGCTGGCGCAGCCGCAGTAGTGCATGCTGGCCCGCAAGCCACCCGCCATCTGGAAGATGATGGCCACCACCGACCCCTTGTAGGGCACCTGGCCTTCAATGCCCTCGGGCACGAGCTTGGCGGTGCTGGGGTTGTTGCCGCTCTCTTCCTGAAAGTAACGGTCGGCGCTGCCCTGCGCCATGGCACCCATGCTGCCCATGCCGCGGTAGCTCTTGTAGGTGCGGCCCTGGTACAGGATGGTCTCGCCCGGCGCTTCTTCGGTACCGGCAAACATGCCGCCCATCATGACCGTGCTGGCACCGGCCGCGATGGCCTTGGCGATGTCGCCCGAGTAGCGGATGCCGCCGTCTGCGATCAACGGCACACCCGTGCCCTTGAGCGCAGCGGCCACGCGGTCGATGGCCATGATCTGCGGCACGCCGACCCCGGCCACGATGCGCGTGGTGCAGATGGAGCCGGGGCCGATGCCCACCTTCACCGCATCGGCACCGGCCTCGGCCAGCGCCAGCGCAGCGTCGGCCGTGGCGATGTTGCCGCCTATCACGTCGACCTGCGGGTAGTGCTTCTTGACCCAGCGCACGCGCTCGATCACGCCCGCGCTGTGGCCGTGCGCGGTGTCCACCACCAGCACGTCCACACCGGCCCTGACGAGCAGTTCCACCCGCTCTTCGGTGCCTTCGGCCACGCCCACCGCCGCGCCCACGCGCAGCTTGCCGTGGGAGTCGCGCGCAGCATTGGGAAAGTCGGTCTGCTTGGTGATGTCCTTCACCGTCATCAGGCCACGCAGTTCGAAGCTGTCGGACACCACCAGCACGCGCTCCAGGCGGTGCTTGTGCATCAGCGCCTTGCCCTCTTCGGGAGAGGCCCCCTCGGGCACCCACACCAGGCGTTCACGGGGCGTCATGATCTCGCGCACCGGGATGTCCAGGCGCGTTTCAAATCGCAGATCGCGGTTGGTGACGATGCCCACCACGGTCTTGCCTTCCACCACCGGGAAGCCCGACACGCCGTGCTGGCGCGACAGCGCCACCACTTCACGCACGGTGGCCGTGGGCGGCACGGTGATGGGGTCTCGCAGCAGGCCCGACTCATAGCGCTTGACACGTGCCACCTCGGCCGCCTGTTGCTTGGGCGTGAGGTTCTTGTGCACGATGCCGATGCCACCCTCTTGCGCAATGGCAATCGCCAGGCGCGCTTCGGTCACGGTGTCCATGGCCGCAGAAACCAGGGGCACGTTGAGCGTGATGTTGCGCGAAAGGCGGGTGGAAAGACTGGTGTCGCGAGGCAACACCTGGGAGTAAGCCGGCACCAACAACACGTCGTCGAAGGTGAGCGCTTTGCCGAGTAGGCGCATGAAAGAGCTCCGAACGCAAAAAAAGATTATAGGGAGGCGGCCTTCAGGTCACGCCCGGTGACACCTTGGCCCGACCTGTGGCGCCGGCTGCGGTCTAAACTCCAAAAGATGCACTTCATGCCCCATTTCAAGTCGCCTTGCGGGTTTGAAAAGACCCCACGCACCCTGCCTTGGGTGGCCCTGCTGGCCTGTGCCCTGCTGGCCATGCCAGCCCAGGCGCAATGGACATGGCGGGACAAGACAGGCCAGGTCAACGCCAGTGACCGCCCGCCGCCGCGTGAAGTGCCAGACAAGGACATTCTTTCCCGGCCTGCGGCTGACCACCGCCGTGCCACTGCAACACCAGCGTCGGCCGCCAGCGGCAACACAGCGGCCGCTTCGGCACCTGCCACAGCGCTGGAGCGTGAGCTGCAAGCGCGCAAACGCGCCACCGAACAAGAGCAAGCCGCCAAGGCCAAGGCCGACGAAGAGCGCACCGCCAGCCAGCGCGCTGAAAACTGCCGCAACGCACGCAGCCAGATCGCTGCGCTCGAAAGCGGCCAACGCATCGCCCGCATGAACGCACAGGGCGAACGCGAAGTGCTCGACGACCGGGGCCGCGCCGACGAACAGCGCCGGGCCCGCGAAGCCGCAGCCGCCAACTGCAAGTAGCGGGCGGCTGGGCAGGCGCCTTTCAGGTCACACGCGGGCGGGCGGCAGTTCGGCCGTTGGCAGCTTGGCCTTGTGGCGCTTGTAGCGCTGGCGGCGCGCTTCTTTGGGGTCGACGATGAGCGGCCGGTAGATCTCGACGCGGTCGCGGTCACGCAAGGCGGTGGCCATTTCACGCAGCTTGAACCACACGCCCACGCGCAGATCCTGCGCCGTCAAGCCATGGCGCTGCAGCAAGCCGCTGGCCAGCACGGCGTCTTGCACCACGCTGCCGGCGGGCATGTGCAGGGCCACCACGTCTGCCACGCCGGGGCCGGGGCAGTAGGCCACTTCAATGTGCATGGCGTCAGCGGGCGCCATAAACGTCTTCGGCCCTGCGCACAAAGGATTCGACAAAGGTGTTGGCCACGCGGTCAAACACCGGGCTGACCACGGTTTCCAGGGCCTTGCTGGAAAACGCGTACCGCAAGTCAAATTCAATCTTGCAGGCTTGCTGCTCGGTGCCAGGGCGGCCCAGCGCCCTGAAGTGCCAGGTGCCGTCCAGCCGCGAAAACGGGCCGTCCACCAGCTTGACCTTCACCGATTCGGCCGCCACGTGGTGGTTGCGCGTGGTGAAGGCATGGCGCACGCCCATGTAGGCCAGGCCCAGCCGGGCGGTGACGCCGTCGGCGTGCTGCTCCAGCAGCTCGGCCCGGTCACACCAGGGCAGAAACTGCGGATAGGCCGCGATGCCCGTCACCAAGTCATACATCTCTTGGGGCGAGTACCAAAGCAAGACTGACTTGCGCACGTGCTTCATACAATGGTGGATTGTAAAAGCGCGAGGCGGCTGCCCCGGCCCCCGCAACATGTCCAACATCGCAGAAAACCGCCGCGCCCGCTACGAGTACAGCATTGAAGAGCAGTACGAGGCCGGCATGGTGCTCGCCGGCTGGGAAGTCAAGGCCATACGCGCCGGCCAGGTGCAGCTGACCGACGGCTATGTGCTCATACGCGACGGCGAGCTTTACCTCATCGGCTGCCGCATCAACGCACTGCGCTCGGCGTCCACCCACGTGCAGCCCGAAGCCGACCGCACCAAGAAGCTGCTGATGCGCAAGGACGAGATCAAGCGCCTGGTGGGCAAGGTCGAGCAAAAGGGCTTCACCTTGGTGCCCTTGAACCTGCACTACAAGGGCGGCCTCGTCAAAGCCGAAATCGCCTTGGCCAAGGGCAAGTCGCAGCATGACAAACGCGACACCGAGAAAAAACGCGACTGGGAGCGTGAGCACGGCCGCTTGATGCGGCACAAGGTGTCGAGCAAGGCATGACGGGCACGAAATGTTTGGTTACTGCCTGCGTGCTTCACGCCAAAAAGTGCGGGGACGCGCCGATGCTCACACGCCACAGCCAAGTGACCGATTTCACGGCGATACGCAACCACTTGCGCCGTAGCTTGGCCCAGCACCCCTCTTGAGAGGGGAAACCCCACGATCGTAGGGAAGCCATCCTCTGCCCAGCGGTTTTCCCGGAGTACCCTTGGCCTAGGATGCCGCGCAGGGTACCGAAAAGTGCCCCGGCCACGCCACCGCAGCGTGCCTGCCATCCGGAGAACTGCCCCATGCAAACCGCCTTGCTTCCCCGCCTTGCCTTGCCCCTGTGGGCCCTGATTGCTGCGTTGTGCTGGGCCGGTGCCATGCCACCGGCCCACGCCGCCGCCGCGCCCACGAGCGAACCCCGGCACGCCTTGGTGGTGGGCAACGCAGCCTACGCCACGGCACCGCTCTTGAATGCAGCCAACGACGCATCGGCCGTGGCCAAGGTGCTTGAAAAGGCGGGCTTCACGGTGGACTTGCGGCTCAACGCCTCGCAAAAACAGTTGCAGGACGCCGTCACGGGCTTTGGTGACCGGCTCAAGGGCGGCGGCGCCGGGCTCTTTTACTTTGCCGGCCACGGTGTGCAGATCAAGGGCCGCAACTTCCTGATGCCGGTGGGCAGTGACATCAAGCGCGAAGACGAAGTGCCCTACAAGGCCGTGGACGTGCAGCAGGTCCTGGACAAGATGGAAACCGCACGCAACCGCATCAACGTGGTCATCCTCGACGCCTGCCGAGACAACCCCTTTGCGCGCAGTTCGCGCTCGGGCGGCGGGGGCCTGACGCAGGTGGACGCGCCCATAGGTTCGGTGGTGGCCTTTGCCACCGCACCCGGCAGCGTGGCCAGTGACGGCAAGGGCAGCAACGGCCTGTACACCCAGCACTTGCTGGCCAACATTGAACGCCCCGGCATGCCGATTGAAGAGGTCTTCAAACGCGTGCGCCTGGGTGTGCGGCTTGACTCCAACGGCAGCCAGGTGCCCTGGGAGAGCACGTCGCTGGAAGGCGACTTTGTATTCTTTGCCCAGCAAGTCACCGCCAAGTCCGGCCCCACGGTGCTGCCCGCCCCCCCAGGCGTGGAGCAGATCGCCCGTGCCGAGCGCGGCTATGAATTGCTGCGCCAGGGACAGCTTGACGACGCCGAACGCCTCTTTCGCGCACTGGGCGGCAGCAGCCACCCCGAAGTGGCCTGGATGGGCCGCGAAGGCATGGCCGAGATTCAACTGACACGGGGCGACGCGCAGGCCGCGCTGACCGAGGCCAACCAGATCATCGCCAGCGCGCCCACCCGCAGCGCGGCCTACTTGATCCGTGGCCGGGCGCTTTCGGCCACCGGCCAGGGCAAGGCCGGGCAAGACGACCTGCAACTGGCCGCCAGCCCACGCACGTCGGCTGATTTTTCCTGGCAAAAGTCCAGCGCCCTGGTGGCGGTGGGCAATGTGCAGCGCAAGTCAGACCCACAAGGCGCCGTCAAGACCTACGAGCGCGCAGCGCGCGAGGACGGCCAGTCCGTGGACGCACTGAGCAACCTGGCCGTGGCACTGAACCAGACCGGCCAGAGCGCACGCGCCAAGGCCGTGCTTGAACGTGCGCAAGCGCTGAACCCGGCCGACGCCATGACCGCCGCACTGGTGCGCCAAACGCAGCAGGCCCTGGCCGACGACCAAGACCGTGCCCGCCAGAGCTACGTGGACGACGCCGTCAAGGACCTGGCCGCACGCTTCCGTGCACCGCCGGCCCGCCCGGCCGCTGCGGGCGCCGCCGACGACTGGACGTCCCCCGTGCTGGCGCTCAGCGTGCTTCCCTTTGTGGACCACACCGAGCCCGGCACCGGCCGCATTGGCATGGAAGTGCTGGTGCAGGAAGAACTGATCCGCGAATTGCAGTCGCGTGGGTACACCATCGTTGAACGCCGTCTGCTCGACAAGGTGCTGGCCGAGGTGAAGCTGGGGTCTTCAGAACTGGCCGACGCCGATACGCAAATCAAACTGGGCAAGCTGCTGGCGGCCCGCATGATGGTGTCGGGCACGCTCACCACGCAGGGCAGCACGGTGGCTGCAGCGGTGCGCGCCATCGACACCGAAACCAGCCAGCTCGCCATGGTGCGCTCTGAGCGCAGTGTGGGTGCGCCCAACCCCACGCAGCTGGCCAGCACCATTGCACAAGCCCTGGCCAAGACGGTGCAGGACAAGTACCCGCTCAAGGGCCGCGTGGTGGCCGTGGAAGGCGAGCGCGCCATCATCAACCTGGGCAGGAAACACGGCCTGGCGGTGGGGCAGGCCTTCAACGTGTTGACACGCGGTGAACCGATTGAACTGAACGGCCGCGTGCTGGGCTACCGCGAAACGCGCAGCGCGCTGGTCACCATCACTGAAGTCGAAGACCTGCTGGCCTACGGCCGCATTGCCGACGTGAAGGCACCGCTGGAAAAAAACCAGAGGGTCGTGGCCCGCAAGGAATGACTGCCCACACCGCCCTCGCCCACCCGCCGGCCGGTGCACCGCATCGCGCCCGGCGTTTGGCCTTGTGGGCCGGGCTCGCCTGGTGTGGCGCCCTGGCAGCACCGGCCGCGTGGGCGCAGGCCACAGCCAGCCCGGCGTTGCCGGCGGTGGTGGTGTGGGACTTTGACAACCAGACCCCACCTTTTGCCACCGCAGCCGACAGGCTGGATTTCTTGCGCCGCTCGCTGTCTGAAAACCTCACGGCCGCGTTGCTGCAAGTGCAGGGCCTGCCCGTGGTGGAACGCCAACGCCTGAAGGACCTTTTGGCCGAGCAAAAGGTGTCTGCCGGCGAATTGGCCGACGACGACAGCCGCGTGCGCCTGGGCCGCATCGTGGGTGCGCAGCGCATGGTGTTTGGCGGCTACTTTGTGCTTGCCGGCCAGGTGCAGGTGCATGTGCGTGTGGTCGATAGCGCCACGTCACGCGTGCTCTTTTCAGACGAAGCCACGGCCCCCGCCGAGCAGGTGATGCAAGAGGTGGCCGCACTGAACCAGCGCTTGGCGCAGGCCCTGGGTGGCGGCGCCACTGCAGGCCGCAGCTACGCCGCCCAGTCCTGGCTGGCCTACGACCAGGCACTGGCGCTGGCCGACGCGGGCCAACTGGACCAAGCCGTGCACGCCCTGCAACGCCTGCTGGGCGCCGACAAGAACTTCACGCCGGCAGAACGCCAACTGGTGGCTTTGCTGGACAAGATGGCGCGCCGCTGACCCGCAGCACGCCCGCACCCGAGACACCGCACAGGATGCCGATGATCCCCACCATCCCACCCACTTTGGCGCCCCGGCGCCTGGCATGGCCAATGGCGTTGGCGCCTGCTGTGCTGCTGGCCCTGACTGCCGCACACCCGGCGCTGGCCCAGACCGCGCCGCCGCCCGACGCGGGCCAGTTGCTGGAAGAAAACCGCCGCCAGAACGCCCCGGCGCTGCCACCGCGTGCACCGGCACGCATCATTGACGCCCCCGTGCGGCCCACCGTGAACATGCCCGACGGCATGACGGTGACGCCTTCAGCCTTTCGCATCAGCGGCGCCGTGTCCTTTGACGCCGACACGCTGGCCGCACTGGTCAAGCCCTGGCTGGGCCGCAAGCTCGACATCAACGGGCTCAATGAAGCCACCGGCGCCATCACCCGCCACTACCAGGGCGCCGGCCACTTGCTCAGCTACGCCTACCTGCCGGCCCAGCGTGTGGCCGACGGCGTGATCGAGATTGCCGTGCTTGAAGGCCGGGTGGAAGCCGTGCAGGTGGTGGCCGCGCAAGATGCCCGCCTGCACGACGACGTGGTGCAGGCCCACACCGCACGCCTGACCGCACCCGGCCCGCTGCTGCAGCCGCAGGTGGAACGCGCGCTGCTGCTGCTGAACGACATCCCCGGTGTCACCGCCCGCGCCGCCTTCACGCCAGGCGCCAGCCCCGGTGCGGCCGACCTGGTGGTGTCGGTGGCTGAAAGCGAGCCGCTGGACCTGCGTTTTGACATCAGCAACCACGGCGGCGTGTCCACCGGCGAATACCGGGCCGGCCTGACGCTGCAGTTGCGTGACCTGTTTGGCCGTGGTGACGCCACCACCGTACGCGGCCTCGTTTCCAACCAGGGCAGCCTGGTGAGTGGCACGCTGGCCACCACCGTGCCGCTGGGTGGCGACGGCTGGCGCGGGGGCGCCAGCCTGTCGCGCCTGAGCTACCAACTGGCGGGCAACTTCAAGCCCCTGGTGGCGGTGGGCACGGCCGACACCCTGGCGCTGGACGCCAGCTACGCGATGAGGCGCAGCGTGGACACCAACGTGAATGCCAAGGCCAGCTATGAACACAAACGCCTGCGCGATGAAGTGCGCCGGGTGGGCACCATCACCCGCAAGCGCAACGAGCTGTTTGAGCTGACCGGCAGCGCCGACCACCGTGACGACATCGGCGGCGTTTCTGCCGCCAGCATCACGGCCACGCTGGGCATGTTGCAGCAGGCGGGCCCGGCCACCGAATGGCACCGCCTGTCGGCCCAACTGGCGCGCCAGCAAGCGCTTGCCGGCCCCTTCAGCGCTTACCTGCGGCTGGCCGGCCAGACCACCGGCACGGCGCTTGACAGCTCTGAAAAGCTCGGCCTCGGCGGCCCCGGCGCCGTGCGCGCCTACGCAGCGGGTGAAGCCGCTGTGGACCGCGGCTATGTGGCGGCGCTGGAAGCCCGCTACACGCTCGACTACCTGGGCGGCAACCTGGTCTGGTCGCTGTTCAGGGACCAGGCCGCAGGCGACATCACGCGCGGTGCCACGTCGGCCGACAACCACGTCAGCCTGTCTGGCACGGGCCTTGGCCTGGCGTGGCAAGGGCCGGGCCTGGGGCTCAACGCCTCCCTGGCCTGGCGCGGTGCGCGCCTGCCCACCGCCGACCCCCGTGACCCCCAGCCGCGCTTCTTTCTGCAAGTGTTCTACACCCCATGACCTGCATCACCGCCTGCCCTGAACCTGCACCTACACCTGCGCCCGCGCTGGTGCAGGCGCACACCGCCACAGCGCCTGATTGAGGTCCGGAGACTCGCCATGCCCGCCTGCACTACCGCCTGCACTACCGCCAGCACTACCGCCAGCACTTCCGCCAGCAACACCGCCATGAACACCCCTGCCACCCACCGCACTGCAACCCCAACGCAGGCGACGTCGCCCGCGGTGTCACCAGCCATCAGCCGCCGCGCCGCCGCACGCCGCCTGGCGGCCGCACGCCGGCGTCCCCGCCTGTCACGCCTTCTGGCCTGGCTGCTGTCGGCGTTGCTGGGCAGCGCAGGGCTGGCCTATGCGCAGGTGCCGGCCGGCGCCTTGCCCAACGGTGGCAAGGTGGTGGTGGGCACGGGCCAGTTGCAGCAAACGGGCAACCTGCTGGTGGTGCAGCAGAACACGGCCAGGCTGGGCATGGACTGGCAAAGCTTCAACATCGGCAGCAGTGCCACGGTGGAATTTCGCCAACCCGGGCCCGACTCGGTGGCACTGAACCGTGTCCTGGGCAACACCGGCTCGCAGATCTACGGCCAATTGCGGGCCAACGGCCAGGTCTTCTTGACCAACCCCAACGGCGTGTTGTTTGCGCCCGGTGCCAAGGTGGACGTGGGTGGGCTGGTGGCGTCCACGCTGGACCTGTCACAGGACGACTTTGCCGCTGGCCGCTACGTGTTTGGCGGCGCCAGCACGGCCAGCGTCAGCAACCAGGGCAGCCTGCGCGCCAGCGCTGGCGGTTACCTGGCGCTCTTTGGCCAGCACGTCAGCAACGAAGGAGAAATCGCGGTGGACGCGGGCCAGGTGGTGTTGGCCTCGGGCCGTGCTGCCACTGTCAGCATCAGTGGCAGCGGCCTCATCTCGGCCGTGCTCACACCCGGCGCGGCGGGCTCGGTGGCCAACAGCGGCAGCATCGCGGCCGACGGTGGCATCGTCACGCTCACCGCGCATTCGGCACAAGACATCGCGGCTTCGCTCGTCAACAACAGTGGCGTCGTGCGTGCCAACACGCTGCAAGAACGCAACGGTGAAATCTGGATCACCGGCGACCACGCCACCAATACCGGCAGCCTCAGCGCCAGCAGCAGCGGCAGTGGCAACGCCGGCCGCGTGGTGCTGCAGGGCGGCATGCAGCGGGGCAGCGTGGCCGTGGGTGGCACTTTGGCGGCCACATCGGCCGGCGGGCGCGGCGGCAACGTCGAAACCTCGGCGGCACAAGTGGCCGTGGGCACCGAAACCCGCGTCGACACACGTGGCGCCGCTGGGCAGCACGGCACCTGGACCATCGACCCCACCGACTTCACCGTGAGCGTGGGCACTGGCGCGGCCACCACCTCGGGCATTGGCGCCGACACGCTGGCCACCAACCTGGCCACCACCAACGTGACACTGGCCACGGCCGCCGACGGCACCGACGCCGGTGACATCCACGTCAACGCGCCCATCGGCTGGAGCGCCAGCACCACGCTCACGCTGCAAGCCGCGCGCGACATCCATCTCAATGCCAGCATCAATGCCACCGGCGACGCCGCCGGCCTGGTGCTCACGCCCAACACCCTGCAAGGCGGCGGCAGCCACAGGCTGGCCGACGGCGTGCTGGTGTCCCTGACCGGCGCCAACGCCACGCTGCGCATTGCCGGCAACGACTACACGCTGGTGCGCACGCTGGACGCCTTGCAGGCCATTGGCGCCACTGGCCTGACCGGCAACTTTGCGCTCGGCATCGACCTGGACGCCAGCAGCACCGCATCGGCCAATGGCGGCCTGGGTTTTGACCCCATCGGCGGCACCACCACCAACACCAGCGCGGCGTTTCGGGGCCGCTTTGACGGCCTGGGCCACACCATCAGTGGCCTGGTCATCAACCGCCCCACCGAAGACCTGGCGGGCCTGTTCAGCCACCTGCACAACGCCAGCGTCAGCAACCTGCGTGTCAGCGGCGGCAGCGTGGTGGGCGAGCTCACCGTGGGCGGGCTGGCCGGCAACGTGACCGGCACGTCGAGCCTGAGCAACGTGCGCAGCGCGCAAGCGGTGAGCGCCACGCCGGCCAACATCAACAGCAGTGTTTCCGTGGGCGGCTTGCTGGGCGCCTACCAGGTCGCCACGGGCGGCGCCGACATTGCAGGCGGCCAGGCCAGCGGCAGCGTCACCACCACCGCCATCAACGGCCATGTGGGCGGGCTGGTGGGTTTCCAGTCGGCCGGCGGTATCCGCGACGCCATGGCCGACGTGACCCTGGTGGTGCCATCCACGGCAACCGGTTTGCGCATGGGCGGCCTGGTGGGCCAGTTTGGCGGCACCGGTGGCATACAGCACGCCAGCGCTGCAGGCAGCGTGCCGGGCAACAACGACTATGCCGGCGGCCTGGTGGGCTACTTCACCGGCGCGGCTGGCATCGGAAATGCCAGCGCCAGCGGCAGCGTCAGCGGGCGCAACTACGTGGGTGGCCTGGCTGGTTATGCCAACCCGGGCGCCGGTGCAGTCACGCGTGTTTCGGCCACCGGCGCCGTCACCACCACGGGCACCGGCGCGGGCGGGCTGGTCGGCCACATGGTAGGCACCGGCGGCTTGAGCCAAAGCAGCGCCATCGGCAATGTCAGTTCGGCCAGCTACAGCATTGGCGGCCTTGTCGGCTACTACGGCGGCACGGGCGCCATCGCCACTGTTCAGGCCGCAGGCCACGTCACGGGCACCGACTACGTGGGCGGCCTTGTGGGCTACAAGGGCTCAAGCACCGGCGATGTCAGTGCTGCCACGGCCACGGGCATTGTCAGCGGCCGTAGCCATGTGGGTGGCCTGCTGGGTGTCTGGTACGGCGGCGCACTCACAGGCGGCCGTGCCGAGGGCGCCGTTACAGCCACCACTGACTATGCCGGCGGCCTGGTCGGCCAGGCCAACGGGTCTGGCAGCGTGAGCACGAGCGAAGCCTTTGGCGCCGTGGCGGGAGGTAACTACGTCGGCGGCCTGGTGGGCAGCTGGGCCAGTTCGGGTTCACTCGACACAGTCACCGCACACGGCCATGTCAGCGGCGGCAGCTACGTGGGTGGCCTCATTGGCAACAGCCAATCCAGCGGTGGCGGCATCACCACGAGCCGCGCCACGGGCGACGTGGTGGGCACTGGCGACCGCGTGGGCGGTTTGCTTGGCTACTGGTACACCTACTCGCAAAACGCGGTGGGCATCGTCGACAGCCAGGCCAGCGGCATGGTCACCGGCAAGTCCTACGTGGGCGGACTGGTGGGGCAAGCCTACGGCTACTACTACAGCACCACCGACGCCTTCATCGACAACAGTTCGGCCACCGGTGACGTGCGTGGCGAAGGCAGCACCGGCGGGCTGGTGGGTGAAGTGAGCTACGTTCGCATCAGCCGCTCCACGGCCACTGGTGACGTGCGTGCCATCAACACCTCTTCGCCCTACGTGGGTGGCCTGGTGGGCCAATTCTCGGGCAGCACGGGCGACAACATCACCAGCAGCAGCGCCGTTGGCAACGTCTTTGTGGACGCTGGCAACGCCTATGTGGGCGGCCTGGTGGGCTATTTCAGCGGCAGTGAAGGCATCACCAGCAGCACCGCCAGCGGCCACGTGACCGTGATCGACACCGTCAACGGCAAGTACGCTTCGGGCTACGTGGGCGGGCTGGTGGGCTATTTCAGCGGCGGCAGCATCAGCAGCAGTGCCGCTGCAGGGTCTGTGGACGGTGGCTATCGCACAGGCGGCCTCGTGGGCCAGTACCAGGGCACGGCCTCGATGCAAGTGGTGTCGGCGTCGGGCTCCGTGGTGGGCGGCTACAACGTCGGCGGGCTTGTTGGGCAGTTCTCAGGCGGTGGCATAGAAAGCGGCTTTGCCGGCGGGTCGGTCACGGCCACGGGCACGTCGGGTGGTGTCGGCGGCCTGGTGGGCTGGTCCGACTCTGGCTACAGCAGCAGCGTGTCCAGTGTCATCAATGACAGTGGCGCCACAGGCCAGGTCAGCGGCGGCGCCTATGCCGGCGGCCTGGTGGGCTACTCGACCGTTTACTACTACAGCACCGGCCTGTCAGGCATCACCAACAGCCACGCCAGCGGCAACGTCAGTTCCAACAGCCATGCTGGTGGCCTGGTGGGCTTGTTCCAGGACAGCAGCAATGGCACCAGTTCGCTGGGCATCCGCCATAGCGAAGCCACCGGCAACGTCACAGGGGCCACCTACGTGGGCGGCCTGGTGGGCTACGGCAGCAGCTACGGCGGCTTGCGCGACAACCGTGCCACCGGCTCGGTCACCAGCCTGGCCGGGCGCAGCGACAGCTATCTGGGCGGCCTGGCCGGCTACTACGTGGCCATCAGCGATGCCACGCGCGACGGCGCCATCACCGGCAGCTACGCCACCGGCAGCGTCACGCTGCAAGGCACCAGCGCCATGATCAGCAGCACTGACGTGTGGGCCGGTGGCCTGGTGGGCATGCTTGACCGCAGCGGCACACAAACCGTGGCCTTGCGCGACAGCTATGCCACGGGTGACGTCAGCAACACCAGCACACTGGGCCGCTTGCGCACGGGTGGCCTGCTAGGCCAGGCCAACGCCAGCATAGAACGCACCTACGCCGCAGGCGCCGTGGTTTCCACCGGCGGCACCACGCGCGTGGTGGGTGGCTTGGTAGGCGCCGCAGTCAGCAACAACCCCACGGCCACCAGCAGTTTTTGGGCCACTGACGGCAGCGGGCAAGCCACCAGCGCCTTGGGCACAGCCAGCACCAAGGCCCAGATGCTGCAAGCCGCCACCTACACCGGCTGGGATGTCGCCACCGCCGGCGGCAGCACCCAAACCTGGCGCCAGTACGAAGGCCAGGGCCTGCCCTTGCTGCGTGGTTACCTGACGCCCGTGACGCTGGCGCTGGCCGACCTGAACAAAACCTACGACGGCAACACCTCGCTGGGCAACGCCGTGGTCACAGCCAGCGCGGGCACGGTGACGCACCCCGAACGCATCCTCGTCAGTGGCATTGACGCCAACGTGGGCAGCCACGCGTTGACGGCTGCCAACCTGCATTCCACGCACGACGGTTATGACCTCAGCATCACCGGCAGCGCCACGCTCACGGTGCAGCCCAAGGCGCTGACGCTGGACGGTTTTGCCGCCAGCAAGGTTTACGACCGCAGCACCACCGCAGCCATCAGCGGTAGCGGCCAGCCCGGTGGCCTGGTGGCCGGCGACGACCTCGCTTTTCAGCCCGAAGCCAGCACCTTCAGCCTGCAGTTCGACAACAAGAACGTCGGTGTGGCGCGCACCGTCACTTTGTCGGGCAACTACACCTGGGCCGACGGCGCACAAGGCAAGGTGGCCAACTACACGCTGCCCGTGGGCAACACCACCACGGCCGACATCACGCCCGCACCGCTTACCGCCGGCAGCTTTGCCGCCACGCCACGCGCCTACGACGGCACCACCACGGTGACCGTGGCCGCCACAGGCGCCACGCTGCAAGGCGTGATCAGCGGTGACACCGTGAATGTGGACCTCAGCGCCGTGGCCAGCGGCACCCTGGAAGACCGCCACGTGGGCACAGCCAAGGCCGTGGCCGTGCAAGGCGCACAGATCACCGGGGCCGACGCCAGCAACTACCGCATTGCCGGCATCGACGCCGTCACCGTAGACATCACGCCCAAGATGCTCACGGCCAACGGTTTTGCCGTCAGCGACAAGACCTACAGCAGT
>CAZUKT010000056.1:0-13167 GCA_964620975.1 uncultured Rubrivivax sp.
GGTGGTGCTGGTGGAAGACACGCAAGTCACGGTGGCACTTGACAACGGCCGCCACGTGCGGGCGGCGGTGGACGGCAGCACCTGCCATGCCGGTGACCGCGTCACGCTGGGCTTGCGCGCCGAACACGCCCGCCCCGAAGGCGCCGCCAGCGAGGCCTTTCACGGCCGCGTGGGCATGGTCGAACACCTGGGCGAAGTGAACTTCATCTACGTCACGCTGGACGACGGCACCGAAATGGTGGTGCGTGGTGACGGCAACCAGATGGTGCCGGCCGGCCTGCCCTTCAGCTTTTGTGCCGGGCCCGAATCCTTTCATGTGTTCGACGCCCAAGGCAGCGCGCTGCGCCGTTTGCGGCCCGGCAACATGGTGTCGTCGCGCGACGCCCGCGCAGCGTCGCCGGTGTCTGTGGGGAGCCTGGTTTGATGCGGCTGCGCACGCACCTGGCAACGCTGGGCCTGCTTGCCCTGGCGAGCCTGCCCACGTGGGCGCAGCCCGCGCCGTATGCGCTGCAGTGGCAAGTGCAAGCCAGCGTCATCAAGCCCGGTGACAACGACGGCAAGTCGATGGCCTCGCTCACGCTGGCCAACCGCAGCGGCCGCACGCTGGGCGCCAGCGGCTGGGCGCTTTACTTCAACTGCATCGCGGGCGTGGTTGAAGGCCCGGCCGAACCCAGCCTGGTGGTTGACCGCCTGGCTGGCACCTTGTACCGCGTGCGCCCCGCGGCGGGTTTCGAGCCCGTGCCCGCCGGCGCCAAGCTGCGCATTGCGCTGCTGCACCCCGAGCTGATGTTCAAGGCCGACAAGTCACCACGGGGCCCCTACCTGGTGTTTGACGAGCAGCCCGACGCGGCCGTGGCCATCACCGACTACCAGTTGCTCACGCTCACCCAGCCCGAGCAATTGCAGGTGCCGGTGGGGGGCCAGTCACCCGTGGTGACGGCGCAGGAACTGTTTGACCGCCACGCTGCCGTGGCCACGCTGCCGCTGCAGGCCTTGCCGCCGGTGTTTCCCACGCCGCTGCAGGTGCGCATCGGCGCGGGCACGCTGCAACTGCTGGCCATGCCGGCGGTGCGCGCCGGCAAGGGCCTGCAGCACGAAGCCGACACCGCCCGTGCGCTGCTCGCGCCGCACTTCAAAGCCGCTGCGGGGGGCGCACGTGCCTTGCCCTTGGTGCGGCCCGTGACGCTGGCCGTGGGCCGCGTGGCCGGGCAGACATCGCCCGAGGCCTACACGCTGGACGTGGACGCCAAGGCCGGCATCCGCATCGTGGGCAACACGGCGGCGGGCGTGGCGCACGGCCTGAAGTCGCTGCGCGATCTGCTGCCCGTGTTGCCGCAACCCGGTAGCGCGCTGCAACTTCCCGCACAACACATCGTGGACGCGCCGCGTTTTGAATACCGCGGTGTGCTCATGGACGTGGCGCGCAGCTTCCACCCCAAGGCCACCGTGCTGCGTGTGCTGGACTTGATGGCGCGCTACAAGCTCAACAAGCTGCACTTCCACATCACCGACGACGAAGGCTGGCGCGTGCCCATCCGCGGCCTGCCCGAGCTGACCGATTTCGGCGCACGCCGTGGCCACACGGCCGACCCGCTGCGCCACCTGCCGCCGGCCTATGGCTCGGGCCCCGATGCCACCACCGCACCCGGCAGCGGCCACTACAGCCGCGCCGACTACATCGCCATCCTGCGCCACGCGCAGGCGCTGCACATTGAAGTCATCCCCGAGATCGAGATGCCCGGCCACGCCCGTGCCGCCGTCAAGGCCATGGAAGTGCGCACCCACAGGCTGCAAAAGGCGGGTGATGCGATGGCCGCGCGCTACCTGCTGACGGACCCGCAAGACCAGTCCACCTACCGCTCGCCCCAGCTCTACACCGACCACGTCATGAACCCCGGCATGCCCGGCACCTACGCCTTCATCGACCACGTGGTGGCCGAGATGGTGGCGCTGCACCGCGAGGCCGGCGTGCCGCTGAAGACGCTGCACGTGGGTGCGGATGAAGCCCCGGCCGGCGCCTGGGAAAAGTCGCCCGCCGCCGCAGCGGCCATTGCACAACACGGCCTGAAAGACGTGGCCGGCCTGTGGAACCACTTTTACGGCCACGTCACCAGCACGCTGCAAAAACACGGCCTGCGCACGGCGGGCTGGGAAGAACTGGGCGCCATGCGTGCACAGGTGGGCGGCCAGAGCCGCCTGGTGCCCAACCCGGTGTTCCAGGGCCGCAAGTTGCTGCTCTACGTGTGGAACAACCTCGACGACAACGACGACCTGGCCTACCGCCTGACCAACGCCGGCTTTGACGCCGTGCTGGCCCCGGCCACCGCGCTGTACTTCGACATGGCGCACAACCGCAGCCCGGCCGAGGAGGGCGTGAACTGGGCCGCGTATGTGGATCTGGACACGGTCTTCAACTACGTGCCGCTGGACAGCCTGCGCAAGGCCGCCACGGTGCCCGACACCGACACCCGCAAGGTGCGCCTGGCACCCGAGGCGCGGCACCATGTGCGCGGCATACAGGCCACGATGTTCAGCGAGGTCTTGCGCAGCCGCGAAAAGATCGAATACATGCTCATGCCACGCCTGCTGGGCCTGGCCGAACGCGCCTGGGCTGCCGACCCGGCCTGGGCCACCGAGCCCGATGCCGCAAAGGCGCAAGCCCTGCACGCGCAAGCCTGGTCCGTGTTTGCCAACCAGGTGGGCCAGCAAGTGTTGCCCCGCCTGGACGCCGACGACGCTGGCGCGGCCGCTGTGGGCTACCGCATTGCGCCGCCAGGCCTCAAGCGTGTCGGCGGCCAGGTGCAGGCCAACTCCGCCTGGCCCGGCAACGCCATCCGCTACACCACCGACGGCAGCGAGCCCACCACCACCAGCACCCTGGTGAGCGGCCCCATCGCTGCCACCGGCGCAATCCGCGCCGCCGTCTTCACCCCGCAGGGCCGCCGCAGCGCGTCCACGCTGCTGGCTGCCCCGTGACTGATGAACAGGCCGTGCCCATGACCGACACCAAGAGCCCCCTGCACCCCTGCAACCCTGCACTGAACCAAGTTCCCTGCGACCCCGCGATCCGGACCACCGGACTGAAACCCGCGCCCCTCCCGGCGCACACCCTTTGACGAGAGGCTGGAGACCCATGAAAAAACATTGCATTCCTGACGGCCGGCGACACCCCGCCCGCCTGAAGTTCACCCCCATCGCGCTGGCCTGCGCCACGCTGGCCCTGCCAGCCGTGGACGCCTTGGCCCAAGCGGCGGCGCCCAGCCAGACCGTGGTCGTGACCGGCATCCGCCGCGCCATCGAGTCGTCAATTGCCATCAAGCGCAATTCCGACCAGATCGTTGAGGCCATCTCGGCCGAAGACATCGGCAAGTTGCCTGACAACAGCATTGCCGAGTCACTGGCCCGCCTGCCCGGCCTGACCGCGCAGCGTGTGGACGGACGCGACCAGGTCATCACCATCCGGGGCATGGCGCCCAAGTTTGCGGTGACGCTGCTCAACGGGCGCCAGCTCGTCAGCACCGGCGACAACCGCTCGGTGGAGTACGACCAGTTCCCTTCCGAGCTGATGAACGGCGCCACGGTCTACAAGACACCGGATGCGTCGCTCAGTGGCCAAGGCCTGGCCGGTACCGTGGACCTGGCCACCGTCAAGCCGCTGGACAACCGGGGCCGCCACCTGAGCTTCAATGCCCGCATGGAATCCAATTCCAATGGCGCACAGGTCTCGGGTTCTGACGACAAGGGCAGCCGCTTGAGCTTTGCCTACATTGACCAGTTCGCCAACAACACCGTGGGTGTGGCGCTGGGCTACGCGCGGCTGAACAGCCCGCGCCAGCAGAAGTACTTCAAGTCGTGGTGGTGGGCCAACTCGGCCGTCTGGGGCGGTGCGTTTGCCGGCCTGGAGAACCCCGATCCCAACAAGGCCCCGCACTTGATGCAGGGCTTTGACACCGGCGTGGTGTCTACCGACAGCACGCGCAACGGCGCCATGGCGGTGTTTGAGTACAAGCCCAACAAGGACTTCCACACGCAGGTGGACCTGTACTACTCCAAGTTTGACCAAAAGGCCCGTGGCCGCGAATTCCTGAGCGACCAGGGCCCCAGCTGGAGCGGTGACGGCACCAGCCCCATCACCAGCGGCCCGATCTACAGCAACACCAGCTACACCACGCTGGGCAATGACCGCTACCTGACGGGCGGCAGCATTGCCAACGTCGACCCGTTTGTGATGATCCGCCACAACCAGCGCAAGGACACCGTCAGCGCCATTGGCTGGAACAACGAGCTGACCCTGGGCGCCTGGAAGGCCGTGGCCGACCTGAGCCTGTCCAAGGCTTCACGCGACGAAGAAGTGGGTGAGCTCACAGCGTCTGCCATTGCCAAGACGGGATTCAGCAACTTCTTTGCCGAGACCGGTTCGGGCTTCTCGCGCTTCACGCCCACGCTCGACTACCGCAGCGCGTCGGTGGTGCAGTTGCGGGGCGTCAATGGTTGGGGCAACCTCAACGGTGCACCGTCAGCCGGGTCGTTTTCGCCCATCCAGGTGGACGACGAGATGAAGTCCTTGCGCCTCACCGCCAAGCGCAGCCTGTCTGCCGGCTTCCTGAGCAGCGTGGAAGGTGGCCTCAACTACAACAACCGCAGCAAGGACTCGGTCCGTTCGCAGACGATCATTGCGCTAAAGAACGGCGTGTCTTGTGTCAACAGCAGCGACACCTGCGCACCCATCCCCAGCAGCATCCTGCAGTCACCCACCAGTCTCAGCCACTCTGGCAACCCGGGCGTGGTGAGCTTTGACTTCAAGGACGCGCTGGCTTCGGGTGTGTACAACACCGGCCCCACCAATGAGAGTTCGGCACCGGGGCGTGTCTGGGGCGTGGACGAGAAAGTCACCTCCGTGTATGGCAAGGCGGGCCTGGACTTTGAGCTGGGCGTGCCGATCCGCGGCAACGTCGGCCTGCAAATGGTGCGTGCGGAGCAAGCCTCCACGGGCATCCTGTGGGACAACACCGGCCCCGTGGGCATGAAATCGAGCACCAGCTACACCGACGTGCTGCCCAGCTTGAACCTGAATGCCGAAATGGGCAGCGGCATGTACGTGCGCATGGGTGTGGCCAAGACGCTGGCACGCCCGAACCTGGAAGACATGCGCGCCGGCTTCACGGCCAGCGTGGCCAATTCAGGTGCAACGCGCGGTGTGTGGTCTGGCAGCGGGGGCAACCCGAATCTGGAACCGTGGCGTGCCACGTCCTACGACCTGTCCTTCGAGAAGTACTTTGCCAAGCGCAGCTACGTGGCCGTGGCCGGCTGGTACAAGCAGGTGGCCACGTCGATCTACATCGACACCGTCAGGGGCTATAACTTCAACGGCTTCCCCAACAATTCGGGTGTGCCGGCCAACGAAATCAAGAACGGCGGCCTGGGTGACATGAGCCAGCCTGTCAACGGGCAAGGTGGCCGCATCCAGGGCCTGGAGCTGAGCACCTCGCTGGAAGGCGCGCTGGTGCACGACGCGTTGGACGGCTTTGGTCTGCAAGCCACCTTCTCTGAGACGGGCAGCAACCTGCCGGGCACCGCCAACAACGGCAAGAAAGACCCCAACCGCAAGCTCGAAGGCTTGTCGGGCCAGGTCTGGAGCATTGCGGCCTACTACGAGAAAAACGGTTGGCAGATTCGCGCGGCGCAGCGCTATCGCTCCAAGTTTGTGGCTGCGGTACGCGGTGTGTGGATCGACAACTCGTTGGCGGCGATTGAAGAAGAAAAGCTCAGTGACCTGCAACTGGGTTACGCGTTTGAAACGGGTTCGCTCAAGGGCTTGTCGGTGGTGTTCTCGGTCAACAACGTGTTTGACACGCCTTACCGCACGAGCAGCGGCGACGAAACTTCCAACCCGGCCAACCGCCTGGTGCCCGAGCGTTACTACACCTATGGCCGCCAGTACCTGCTGGGTGTGAACTACAAGATGTAGTGCACACACGGCCGCCGCCAGCATGGGCTGTGGTGGCGGCCGCCATGGAGCCAAAGCCCCGGCGGCCACAGCGGCCACCGGGGCTTTTTTTTTGGAGACATGACGATGTATTTGCTACGACGCACGACTGCAGGCCCGGCGGCATCCATCGCGGGGGGCGCGGTTTTGTTCTTCACCGTGTTTGCGGCGCTGGCCGCACTGGCTGGCTGCGCCAGCGTACCGGCGCCGCCGCCCGCAGCGCCAGCCCCCGCGCACGACTGGGCCAACACCCAGCGCTATGAAGCCGCCAACCGCGCCCTGGCTGCGCCCGCCGCAGGCCAGGCGCGGGTGGTCTTCATGGGCGACTCCATCACCGACGCCTGGCCCGAGATGTCCCCCACGCTGTTTGCCAACCCGGCACACATCGGCCGTGGCATCAGTGCGCAGACCACGCCGCACATGCTGGTGCGCATGCGGTCTGACGTCATCCGGCTGCAACCCGCCGTGGTGGTGATCTTGGCCGGCACCAACGACATTGCCGGCAATACCGGCCCGGCCACGGTGGCGCAGATCACCGACAACATTGAATCGATGGCGCAACTGGCGCGCGCCAACGGCATACGCGTGGTGCTGGCCTCGGTGCTGCCGGCCAGCCGCTACTACTGGAGCCCGGCGCAGCGGCCCGCCGCCACCATCGTGGCGCTCAACGCCAGCATCAAGGCACTGGCGGCCCGCGCCGGCCACGTCTACCTGGACATGCACACGCCGCTGGCCGACGCCGACGGCGGCCTGCCCAAGGCGCTGTCCGACGACGGTGTGCACCCCAGCCGCACGGGCTACGAAGCGATGCGGCCGCTGGTGCAGCAAGCCATTGCGCAGGCCCTGGCCACGCGCTGAAGCCGCCCGGCGCGCCCACAATACGCGGGTACCCGCCCCGGTGCTGCTTCACCGTTTCGGGCGGGCTCCGCAAGACCTGCATGAACCGCGTGACCCGACCCCTGCCGTGCACCCCCGCCGCCCCCTGATCGCTGCTGCCACGCTGGCCCTGCTGCTGCTGCTGCTGCTGGTGCAGTGCCTGTCGCTGCGTGCCGTGCACGCGGCCACGCCAGAGAGCACGCTGCAGGTGCTGCACTGGTGGACTTCACTGAGCGAGCGCAAGGCGGTAGAGGCGCTGTCGCGGCGCCTTGCCGCCGAAGGCATCACCTGGCAGGACGCCGCCATTCCCGGTGGTGCCGGGCAGGGCGCGGGCAAAGTGCTGCGCGGCCGCGTGCTGGCGGGCAACGCGCCCGAAGTCACGCAGATCATTGGCGTGCCGCTGCGCGAATGGGCCGAGATCGGCGTGCTGCTGGAACTCGACGCGGTGGCCGCAGCCGGCAATTGGGCCGAGCTGCTGTTTCCCACCGTGTTTGGCCTCATCCAGCACCGCAGGCATGTGGTGGCCACGCCGCTGGGCATACACCGCATCAACACGCTCTTCTACAACCGCCCCTTGTTTGCGCGGTTCAAGCTGCCGCCGCCCACAACCTGGGCCGACTTCGAGCGCGCAGCGTTGCGCTTGAAGTCTGCGGGCGTGACACCGCTGGCGCAGAGCACCGAACCCTGGCAGGTGGCCGGGCTCTTTGAAACCCTGGTGTTGATGGACGGTGGCCCCGCCTTGCATCGCGACTTGTTTGCTCGCCACAGCGTGCCTGCGGCGGCCGACCCGCGCCTGCTGGGCGCGTTGGAGCGCTTGCGTGCACTGAAAGGCTGGATGGCGCAGCCGGCGCTTGAGCTGCCCTGGACGGGCATGCTGCAGCAAGTGGTGCGCGGTGAAGCAGCCATGCTGGTGATGGGCGACTGGGCCAAGGGCGAACTGAATGAACTGCGTGCGGCGGGTGTGGACGAAGACGTGGCCTGCCTGCCCATGCCCGGCACCGGGCGCTATCACCTGTTTGCCGTGGACACGCTGGCCATGTTTGCGGGCGACTACTCACACACGGCCGCGCAAGAAAAGCTCGCGCGGCTGGCCATGCAGCCCGCCATGCAGGCCGAATACAACGCCATCAAGGGTTCGGTGCCGGTGCGGCGCGACGCCGACGTGTCACGCATGGACAGCTGTGCGCGTGCGTCATGGACCAGCTTTGCGCAAGACCCCACCAGCCAGGTGGCCAGCCTCACCCACCGCATGGCCACCAGCGACGCCAGCCGCGACGCCATCATGGCTGAAGTGCATCGCTACTTTGTGGACGACGCCGTGGCGCCGGCCGAAGCGCAGCGCCGGCTGGCGGCCATCTTCCGCGCGCTGCAGGCCCGCCAGGCTGCGCCTGCCAGCAACTGAAAACCGCAAGACCTTGCAGCACACGGAGTGACCATGGGCCGAAAGATCCTGATCGTGGACGACGATCAAAAGACCCGCGCTTTGCTCAAGACCTACCTGGAGAAGAACCAGTACGAGGTGGTGCTGTCGCACAACGGCGAAAGCTTCCTGGCTGAATTCGGCCGCAATGCCGACGAGTTGGCGCTGGTGATCCTGGACGTGATGCTGCCCGACACCGACGGTTTTGCACTGTGCAAGCAGGTGCGCAGCCGCTCCAACGTGCCCATCATCATGCTCACGGCCAGCTCTGACGAGACCGACCGCATCGTGGGCCTGGAGCTGGGCGCCGACGACTACATGGCCAAGCCCTACAGCCCCCGCGAGCTGCTGGCGCGCATCAAGGCCATCTTGCGCCGCACCGCGCAAGAGTCTCCCGCTGCGGTGCGCTACTACCGCTTTGACGGCTTCACGCTCGACCTGGTGGAGCGCAAGGTGGTGGACGCACAAGGCCAGCTCGTGGTGCTGACGGGGCTGGACTTTCAGCTGCTGAAGTACTTTGTAGAACACCCCGGTGACATCCTTGACCGCGACGTGTTGTGCGAGCAGACACGCGGCCGTGAATCAGGCCCGCTGGACCGATCGCTTGACGTGCAGATCAGCCGGCTGCGCCTGCGCTTGAACGACGACGGCAAGCAGCCGCGCCTGATCAAGACCGTGCGTGGCGCGGGTTACGTGTTTTCGGCCGACGTCAGCGTGGCCCATGCCTGAACGGCAAGGCCCAGCGGGGCTGTGGCGGCTGCTGCCACAAAGCCTGATGGGCCGACTGGCCCTGGTGATGGTGGCCGGTGTGCTGCTCACCCAATTGGCCGGCAACCTGATCTGGGCCACGCAGTTGCGTGCCAAGGCCGAGGTGGACGTGCGCTCGGCCGCGCAGTACCTGGCACACAGTGCCAGCAACTCCATTCGTTTCTTTCGCAGCGTGCCACCCAACTACCGGCCGCTGCTGATTCAGCAGTTCCGTGAAATGGGCGGCACACGCTTCTTCGTCAACCTGGGCACCAGTCCGGTGGCGGTGCCGGGCATTGAACCGCAGGCGCTGGCCGAGTTGGCCAAGGCCACGGTGCAGCAGACGCTGCAGGCCGATCTGCCCTACCTGACGGCCTTTCAGCTGGCGTTTGCCTGGCCCGACCAACTCACCGTGTCGGCCGACGGTGTGAAGATCACCGACCTGCCCGACAGCTGGGTGCAGCACATCCTGCTCATCAAGCCCGACCCGGCCCCCGTGCTGGTGATACAGGCCGAGCTGGAGCCTGGCAACTGGCTCTACCTGGCCACGCTGATGCCCAACCCCTATTTCCTGAGCAGCAATGACCCACTCAGCTCTGACCGCCTGCTGCTGCAAGCGTTGAGCCTGGCGGCGGTGCTGTTGCTTTCCATTGGCGTGGCACTGCGCTGGATCACGCGGCCGCTGGCCAAGCTGTCGGACGCGGCCGAGGCCATGGGCAAGGACGAGCCCATGCCCGACCTGCCCGAAACCGGCAGCCGCGAATTCGTCAATACGGCGCGGGCCTTCAGCGCCATGCGCCAGCGCATCCAGAAGTACATCGAAGACCGTGAAAGCCTCTTCATTGCCATCTCGCATGATCTGCGCACGCCCATCACGCGCCTGAAGCTGCGTGCCGAACTGCTGGACGACACCGCGCTGCGCGACGAATTTGAAGAAGACCTGGACGAGTTGGACATGATGGTCAAGGGCGCACTGCAGCGCGTGAAGGACAGCGACATCCATGAGAACCCGGCCGAGGTCAAGCTTGACAACCTGATGCAGCGGTTTGTGCGTGGCGCGCAACTGCAGGGCCACGCCGTGGGCTACGTCAACACCGGGCTCACGGTGCGTGCCAAGCCGTTGGCCCTGAAGCGCGCCTTGGGCAACCTGCTGGACAACGCGCTTTTCTACGGCAAGCGCGCCGAGATCAGCGTGCGCGCTGAAGACGCCGAGGTGGTGATCGAGGTGCGCGACCACGGACCCGGCGTGCCCGAAGACGCCTTGGCCAGCCTCTTCGACCCGCACGTGCGGCTGGTGCACGGCCGTGAGCAAAACGCAGCGGGCATGGGCCTGGGGTTGGGCATATCGCGCAGCATCGTGCAAGCGCAGGGCGGGCACCTGCTGCTGGCCAACCACCCGCAGGGCGGTCTGGTGGCCACCATCCGACTGCCGGGCTGATCGGCTGATCGGCAGATCGGCTGGCCACCTTGCCAGGTGGCGTGGCGACGGCCCAGCCGCAGCCCCATGGCGGCCACCGCGCGGCGCGAGCCACCGAATTGCAAGCTTGAGTGAGGATTCGTCTTGAAGCCTTGCGTGCAGCCAGCGCGCTGCGCTGCGGGTGTGCCGCGTGCGCCAGCGGCGCCGCAGTGCAGGCCGGCGTGCCCGTAAAGAAGCGTAAGGCGGCGGCGCACAGAAAACCGGGTTTGTTGTTTAATATCAAGCACTTGCCGCGCTCGCGGGTGGCGGCTTGTGGTGCCGGGGCGTGATGCTATGGTGCTGGCGTTGACAGCGTCGCAGGCCCCCCGCAGCGGGTGTTTGCGCTGCACCCACGCCGTGACCCACCCGCCCAACCAACCGCCACCCAGCCTGCCTGCCGCAACCCGATCGGTGGCCATCGACGTCATGCGCGGCATGACGCTGGCGCTGATGATCGTGGTCAACATGTCGCTCAGTGAGCAGGCGGCCTACGCGCCGCTGCTGCACGCCGTGTGGCACGGGCTCACGCTCACCGACGTGGTGTTTCCGAGCTTCCTGTTTGTGGTGGGCGCATCGCTCAGCCACACCTTGCCCAAGCTGCAGGCGCAGGGCGACGGTGCTGTGCTGCGCAAGGTGCTCACGCGCACGGCGCTGATCTTCTTGTGCGGCTACCTGCTGTACTGGTTTCCGTTCTTGGAATTCAACGCAACGGGCGGCTTGGCGCTGCGGCCGCTGAGCGGCACGCGCATCCTCGGCGTGCTGCAACGCATTGCGCTGTGTTTCGGGCTGGCGTCGCTCATCGTGCACTTCTTCAAGCCGCGTGGTGCGCTGGTGTTTTGCGTGCTGGCCTTGTTGTTCAACGCCTGGGCCTTGGCCACTTTTGGCGACAGCACCTTGCCCGGCAATGCCGCGCTGAAGCTTGACCTGTGGCTGCTGGGTGCAAGCCACCTCTACCGCGGCGAAGGCATCCCGTTTGATCCCGAAGGTGTGCTGGGCACCTTGCCGGCCACCGTCAACGTGCTGGCGGGCTACTTTGCTGGCCAAGTGCTGCGCCGCAAGGGTGCCGGCTACGAGGCCGTGGCACTGCTGCTGATGGCCGCTGCCGCCTGCGTGGTGGCCGGACTGTGGTGGAGCAGCGTGCTGCCGCTGAACAAGAAGCTGTGGACCAGCAGCTATGTGCTGTGCACGGTGGGTATTGCCACTGCCGGGCTGGCGGTGCTGGTGTACGCCACTGAAATTCGCCGCAGCCGAGGCTGGGCCTACTTTTTTGAAGTCCTGGGCCGCAACACGCTCTTCATCTACCTCTTCAGCGAGGTCGTGAGTGCCATCTTCTGGCTCACCAGCGTGGGCAACGAGCCCGTATTCACCTGGCTGCACACCGTGTTCTTCAAGCCCTGGGCGGGTGACAAACCCGGGGGGCTTTTGTATGCACTGGCCTTCATGGGCGGGTGCTGGCTGGTGGCTTATGCCATGGACAAGAAGAAGATCTACATCAAGCTGTGATGACACCTCAACTGCCGTTCCCGGCAACGCCTGCACCCACGGTGCCCGCACCATGATCGACTACCTGCTCGGTGTGGACGGTGGTGGCACTGCCACCCGCGTGCGCCTCTTGTGTGCCAACGGCGCCGTGCTGTCGCAAACGCGTGGCGGGCCTTCGGGCCTCATGCATGGCGCTGCTGCGGCCTGGGCCGCCATTGAAGCCACCGTGGCGCAGGCCTTTGCCGACGCCGGCCTGACACGGCCCGAGCGCAGCCGCGTCGGCATCGGCCTGGGCCTGGCAGGGGTGCACAACCGCGAGTGGGCCAACGCGCTGTTGGCCACGCAGCCCGGTTATGGCCTGTTGGCACTGGAAACCGACGCCTTCACCAACTGGCTGGGCGCGCACCAGGGCCGGCCCGGTGCCGTGGTCGCCGTGGGCACCGGCAGTGTGGGCCTGGCCGTGGGGCGTGACGGCAAACGCCGCGACGCGGGCGGCTGGGGTTTCCCTGTGGACGACGAAGGCAGCGGTGCCTGGCTGGGCTTGCAGGCGGTGAACCACACCATGAAAACCATGGACGGCCGCCGTCCCGCAGGCGCGCTGTCACAGGCCGTGCAAGCACGCTGTGGCGCCACGCGTGAAAGCCTGTTGGCCTGGACGGCCGGCGCCACGCAGACGCGTTACGCCGAACTCGCGCTGGTGGTGCAGGCGCACGCGCAGGCCGACGGCGCGGCACGCGCCATGCTTGTCCACGCCGGCCTGCACATCAACGCGCTGGCAGAAGCGCTGGACCCGGCGCACGAGTTGCCGCTGGCCCTGAGTGGGGGCCTTGCCGTGCCACTGCGCCCCTACCTGCCCGAATCGCTGCGGGCACGGTGCCAGGCGCCGCTGGGCGACGCGGTGGACGGCGCGGTGCGGCTCATCCAGGGCTGTGCGGCCAACGCGCCGCAGGCCATGAGCAAGAAAGAGTGGGCATGACCACGGTGCCGGAGTCCGGCCGCGCCATCTTCACCAGACGCATGGCTTGCAGGGGCGCACCATGACATCGTCACTGATGCTCAAGGAGGCCATCTCGGCCGCCGATTGCGTGGCCCTGCAACTGGCGCAAGACGAAGACCGCTACGCTGCGCTGGGCCGCCTGCTGCGTGCGGCCCCGCCCGACTGCGCGCTGACCATGGCCCGCGGCAGCTCAGACCACGCTG
>CAZUKT010000056.1:13177-14065 GCA_964620975.1 uncultured Rubrivivax sp.
TGATCATGACGCGGCTGGGCCGTGTGGTGGCGTCGTTGCCCATGTCGCTGCTGACGCTGTACCAGGCGCCGCTGGCCACACGCAACACGCTGGCCATTGCCATATCGCAATCGGGCCAGAGCCCCGACGTGGTGGCGCCTATTCGCTACTTTGGCGACGGCGGGGCCACCACGGTGGCCCTGGTCAACGACATCAAGTCACCGCTGGCCCAGGCCGCGCAGTGGGCGCTGCCGCTGCACGCCGGCCCCGAGCGCAGCGTGGCCGCCACCAAGAGCTTCATTGCCAGCCTGGTGGCCGGCGTGCGGCTGGTGGCGCACTGGCATGGCGACCTTGATCTGTTGCAGGGCTTGAAGACCCTGCCCGAGGCCTTGCATCAGGCTGCCATGGCCGACTGGTCGGCCGCGCTGGAGGTGCTGGCCCCGGCCCGCAACATCATGGTGGTGGGGCGCGGCACGGGCTTCCCGGTGGCGCTGGAATGTGCGCTCAAGCTCAAGGAAACGTCGGCCCTGCAGGCCGAGGCCTTCAGCGGCGCCGAGATCCGCCACGGCCCCATGGCGCTCATCGAAGAAGGCTACCCGCTGCTGGTGCTGGCGCCTCGCGGCCCGGCGCAGGCTGGCCTGCTGCAACTGGCCACCGACATGCGCCAGCGCGGCGCGCGTGTGCTGCTGGCGGCACCGGCCGACGTGGCCGGCCGGCAACTTACGCTGCCCACGGCAGCCTTGCCTGACCTGGACCCCATCACCACCGTGCTGGCGTTTTACGTGATGGCGGCCAAGCTGTCTGAAGCGCGGGGCATGGACGCCGACCACCCGCGCCACCTGAGCAAGGTCACGCGCACGCGCTGAGCCGCGCCGCCTGCAGGTGCGCCGCGCGCGCTGCGGGTGTGCC
>CAZUKT010000057.1:0-5372 GCA_964620975.1 uncultured Rubrivivax sp.
CGCTCCGCTACACGAGGGTGCTGTGCGCTATTACAAGGAAAAGGGCTGGATCAAGTGACCTGCAACTGAACGGCCACCCGCGCCAGAAATCCAGCCAGGGGCGAAGCCGGTCTTCGCCCCTTTTTCATTCCTTGACGCTGCACGCACACCATGGCCACTGACATTGAAAAGGCCCCTGCGGCCCTGCAAGAACTGGTCGCCAAGACCGACACCGGCGCACGCAAGCCCACGGGGCTGGCGGCGCAGGTGATCTTTGCAGTGTCGCTGGGCTGGGCGCTGTTCCAGCTTTGGTATGCGTCGCCGCTGCCCTTCACGTTTGGCATGGGCATCCTGAACGACACCGAAGCGCGTGCGCTGCACCTGGGGCTGGCGCTGTTCCTGGCCTTCATGGCCTGGCCCGCGCTGGATAGTTCGCCGCGCGACCGCGTGCCCGTGCAGGACCTGGTGCTGGCCTTGGTGGGCGCCTTTGCCGGCGCCTACCTGCTGCTGTTCTACAACCAACTGGCCACCCGGCCCGGGCAGCCCACGGGCATGGACATCGTGGTGTCGTGCGCCGGCCTGCTGCTGCTGCTGGAAGCCACACGCCGCGCGGTGGGCTGGCCCATGGCGGCGCTGGCGTGTTTGTTCATTGCCTACGCCATGCTCGGGCCCTACATGCCTGAAGTGCTGCAGCACAAGGGCGCCAGCCTGAACCGGCTCATGTCGCACCTGTGGCTCACCACCGAAGGCGTGTACGGCATCGCGTTGGGCGTCAGCACCGGGGCCATCTTTGTGTATGTGCTCTTTGGCACCCTGCTTGACCGCGCCGGCGGCGGCAACTACATGATGCAAGTCAGCTTTGCCGCGCTGGGCCACCTGCGCGGCGGGCCGGCCAAGGTGGCGGTGGTGAGCTCGGCGCTCAACGGCATGATCAGCGGCAGCTCGGTCAGCAACGTGGTCAGCGGCGGCATCTTCACCATCCCCCTCATGAAGAAGGCCGGCTACGGCGGCGTCAAAGCCGGGGCCATCGAGACCATGGCCTCCGTCAACGGCCAGATCATGCCGCCGGTCATGGGCGCGGCTGCCTTCCTGATGGTGGAATACGTCGGCATCAGCTATGCCGAGATCGTCAAGCACGCCATCCTGCCGGCCACGCTGAGCTACATCGGCTTGCTGTACATCGTGCACCTTGAAGCACTCAAGCTCGGCATGATGCCCATCATCAACCGCCAGCCCAAGACCTGGCGCGAAGTGGCACTGCGTTTTGGCCTGGGCCTGAGCGGCAGCGCGCTGGTGGTGACGCTGCTGTACTACCTGCTGGCCGCCATCAAAGCCGGCCTGGGCGCTGCCGCACCCTGGGCTGCGGGCGCTGTGGTGCTGGCCTTGTACGGTCTGAGCATCCAGCAGGCCGCCAGCAGCCCCGACCTGCCCGACGACATCGACATCGACGCCCCCAAGGCGCTGGACACCTGGCCCACCGTGCGCGCCGGGCTGCACTTCCTGATGCCCATTGGCATGCTCATCTGGTGCCTGATGGTGGAAGAAATGTCGCCCGCGCTCAGCGCCTTCTGGGCCATTGCGGTGCTGGTCGTGCTGATGCTCACGCAGCGGCCGCTCATCCACCTGCTGCGCCATGAACCCAGCGGCGACGGCTGGTTGCGCGGCTGGCAGGACGTGGTGGGTGGCCTCACCGACGGCAGCCGCAACATGATCGGCATTGGCGTGGCCCCGGCCACGGCCGGCATCTTCGTGGGCGGCGTCACGCTCGCCGGCCTGGGCCTGCGCATGACCGAGTTCGTTGAATTCGTCAGCCACGGCAACGTGGTGGTGATGCTGCTGTTCATTGCCTTTGTCTGCCTGGTGCTGGGCCTGGGTGTGCCCACCACTGCCAACTACGTGCTGGTGGCCACGCTCATGGCACCCGTGGTGGTTGAACTGGGCGCGCAGAGCGGGCTCATCATTCCGCTGATTGCGGTGCACCTGTTCGTTTTTTATTACGGGATCATGGGTGACATCACACCCCCCGTGGGGCTGGCCACCTTTGCGGCCGCCGCCATCAGTGGCGAAGACGCCATTCAAACAGGCATCCAGGGCAGCATCTACGCGCTGCGCACCGTGATCCTGCCTTTCATCTGGATCTTCAACCCGCAGTTGCTGCTGATCGACGTGCACAGCACCACCGAACTCGTGGTGGTGGTCAGCGCCTGCACCCTGGCCACCTGCTTGTTTGCGGCCGTCACCATGGGCTGGTTCCGCGTCAAGTGCCACCTGTGGGAAACCGCCGCGCTGACACTGGCCGTGGTGCTGCTCTTCAGGCCCGATTTCTTCATGGACTACCTGGCACCCGAAACCCGCGACGTGCCCGCCGCGCAACTTTTTGACGCCGCCAAGGCCACGGCTGAAAACGACCGCGTGGTCATGGTCATCAAGGGCACCACCATCGAAGGCGACGAAAAGACCAAGACCGTGGCCGTGCAACTGGGCGCGGCCGGCGGCGAAGGGCGCAAGCGCCTGACCGACGCCGGCCTCACGGTGGTGCCCGGTTTCGGGCCCGACGCGGGCATGCAGATCGCGCAGGTCAAGTTCGGCAGCCGCGCGCAAAAGAGCGGCTTTGAACAAGGCTGGAGCATCGTCACCCTGAAGCTGCCCAGCGACCGGCCCACGGCACACTGGTTCTACCTGCCGGCGCTGCTGCTGACGGCGCTGGTGTGGTGGCGCCAGGGGCCACGCCTGCGGGCGGGCAAGTAGCCGCAGGCACCGTCCCCGGGCAACCCAAGGCGCCAGTCGCACCGCTGCCGGCAGCGGCAGCGGCAGCCTGCCTGCGCCTGCGGGCTGGAGCCTGCGGGCTGGCGCAGGCGTGCCGGCCAAAAGCGGCCAGAAAAGCGGCCGAAAACGGCCAGCACACAGCCAGCAAACGGCCAGGCGATGTCCCGCTGCGGTGAACTTTGCATGAGGACTTGGGGACACCCCCTTCCTAGCATCGGTTCGGCGAGTTGCCACCCCTGAAAGGTTGGCGGCTCGCCAAACGACACCGCCATACCGTCCAGGTCAGCGGCACCCCAAAACCGATCCGCAGGAGTCCCCCCATGTCCCGTTCAACCTTGTTTTGCACCCGCCTTGCCGCTGCTGCCGCCGCCACCGTGGCCCTGTGTGCCAGCGTGCAGGCCCAGCAGGTGATGGTGACCGCCACCGTCACCAACCTGGCCCCGGCCAACAGCATCAGCTTTGCACCGCTGCACGTGGGCTTCCACAACGGCAGCTTTGACGCCTTCAACCTGGGTGGCGTGGCCGCGCCGGGCATCGTGTCGGTGGCCGAAGGCGGCTCCGGCACCCAGTGGCAAGCCGACTTTGCAGCCGCCGACCCCACCGCCACACGCGGCACCATCGGCGGGCTGCGCACCCCCGGCAGCAGCACCAGCATGCGCTTCATGGTGGACGCCGGCCTGAACCCGTTCTTCAGTTTTGCGGCCATGGCCGTGCCCAGCAACGACTTCTTCATTGGCAATGACGACGCGCAGGAATACCGCCTGCTGGGTTCCGGTGGGCAACTGCTGGTCAGCAGCATCACCGTGCGTGCCAACGAAATCTGGGACGCCGGCTCCGAGGTGTTTGACCCGGCCGCCGCCGCCTTTGTGGGCAACAACGGCCTGCGCACGCCGCAGCAGTCGGTGGTGGCCTTCAACTTTGGTGAATTCGCCGGCTTCAACGGCCTGGCCACCGGCGCTGGCTACGTCTTCAACAGCCAGCTGGCAGCAGGCACCGACGTCTACCGCATCGACTTTGCCGTGACTTCGGTGCCCGAACCCGGTACCTACGGGCTGCTGAGCGCCGGCCTGGTGGCCGTGGCATGGGTGGCACGCCGCCGCCGCGCCGCCTGATTGGTGCGCAGGCAGCGCGCAGCGCCGGCTTCATGAACGAGCAGCTATTGCTGGTTGAAGACGACGACGCCATAGCCGGCGCGCTGCGGCTGCACCTTGAAGACGCAGGCTACCGTTTGCACCGCGAAGCCGACGGCCTGCAAGCCATGGCCGCCATCGACCGCCAGCGCTGGGACCTGGTGCTGCTGGACCTGATGCTGCCCGGTGCCGACGGCTGGGACGTGTGCCGCCACCTGCGTGCGCGGCACGCCGGTGTGCCGGTGATCATGCTCAGCGCACGCAGCGCTGAAGCGCACCGCGTGCTGGGGCTGGAACTGGGCGCTGACGACTATGTCGCCAAGCCCTTTTCCATGCTGGAACTGGTGGCGCGGGTGCGTGCGCTGCTGCGCCGCATCGAACAGATGCGCAGTGCACCCGCGCCCGCTGCCGAACTGCGCGAACTGCGTTTTGGCCCTTTTGTGCTGGACACCACGCGCCGCGAGTTGCGCCGGGGCCCCACGGTGGTGGCGCTGGCGCTGCGCGAATTTGACCTGCTGCACTTTTTGCTGCGCCACCGGGGCCAGGCCTTTTCACGCGGCGAACTCCTGCAGCGTGTGTGGGGGGCTGGTTTTGACGGCTACGAGCACACCGTCAATTCGCACATCAACCGCTTGCGCAGCAAGGTGGAAGACGACCCGCGCGAGCCCGAACGCATCGTCACCGTGTGGGGCGTGGGCTACCGTTTTGAAGCCGACGGGCCGGCGGTGCCATGAACCCGTCGTTTACCACCCGGCTGACCTGTGCGCTGGCCGTGCTGCTGCTGGCCTACGGCCTGATGGTGGCCGTGCTGGGGCGCCAGGTGGCAACGCAGCAAGAGCAAGAGTCATTGCAACGCCTTTCGCATGGGCTGGCGCGGCACATCGTGGCAGGCTGGCCGCAGCTTGCGCAGGCCGCGCCGGCAGTGGCGCTGGTGCGCACCGAAGCGTCGGCAGTGGCGCTGGTGCGCACTGAAGCGTCGACAGCGCCGGCCCCGGCGCCGGCGTCTTCCCCGGCCCCGGCCGGCCCGGTTGCGCAGGCCGAACGTGCGGCCCTGCTGCGCATGCTGATGCTCGTGAACCCGGGCGTAAACGTCTACCTGCTCGACGCCGACGGCCGCGTGGCGCATTACATCGGCGAGCCCGGCATGGTGCAACAAGCCCAGGTGGACCTGGCCCCCGTGCGCAGCTTCTTGCAAGGCGCGGCGCTGCCGCTGCGGGGCACCGACCCCATGCACGCACCCGGCGCTGCGGCACAACACGTGTTCAGCGCCGCGATGTTTGCGCCACGCGCCGGTGACCCGCGCCCACCGGGCTACCTGTACGTGGTGCTGGACGGCGCGGCCCGCAAGACTGTGGCCGCGCAGGCCAGCGTGTGGCATGCACGCTGGGGCTTGGCCGCCGGCGCCCTGCTGGCGCTGCTGGCCACTTGGTTGCTGGGCACTTTTACCTTCAGGCGCATGACGCTGCCGTTGCGCAAGGTGGCGCAACGCATGCATGC
>CAZUKT010000057.1:5472-13947 GCA_964620975.1 uncultured Rubrivivax sp.
GCGCCAGACACTGCGCCCGCCGAGCCGCACTTGCGCGGCAATGAAGTGCAGGCCATAGAAGTGGCCTTTGCAGCCCTGACCCAGCGCATTGAGGCCCAGGCCCTGCGCGAACACCAACAAGCCACCGCGCACCGCGAAACCATGGCTGGTGTGGCGCATGACTTGCGCACCCCGCTCACCGCACTGCACGGCCAGCTTGAAGCGCTGAGCAGCGGCACCGTGCACGCGCCCCGCGTCTTGCAGGCCGCATTGGCGCAGAGCGACAGGGTGCGGCGGCTTTCACAGCAGTTGTTTGAGCTGGCAACCCTGCAGTCGGGCGTGCAGGTGCTGCACCGCGAGCGCTTGCGCCTGGACGAACTGGTGACCGACGCAGTGCAGAAGTTCGAGTCCGGTGTGCGCCCCTGCCCGGTGCTGCTGGCGGGGGTGCCGCCCGGCCGGCTTGAACTGGACGGTGACATGCAGCTGATTGAACGTGCCATCTGCAACCTCATCGACAACGCCTTGCGCCACGCGCCCGCACCGCCCGGCGAGGCGGCGGTGTGGGTGAGCGTGCAGCGCTCGGGCCCGCAAGTGCATGTGGTGGTTGAAGACGCAGGCCCGGGCCTGCCGGCAGAACTGCAGCAACGGCTGCGCCAGGGCCAGTCCCTGCGCGAACCACCGCTGCGCCGCACACGCGGTGGCATTGGCGGCCTGGGCCTGGCCATTGCGCAGCGCGTGGCACAGTTGCATGGCGGCAGCCTGACGCCACTGCCCGCGCCGGGCGGTGGCACCCGCTTGTGCCTGGCACTGCCCGTGTTGCCCTGAAGCCAGCGGCCGCATGCCGGCGCGCAAATGGGGCCACGGGGCCGGCACCCGATCAGGCCCGGTCCGTCAAGGCTCGGCCATCATGCCGGCCACCCACAGGCCCTGCACACGTTCAAAGATCGATGCCCCGGCAGCAAACGCACTGGGGTCGGCCGCCAGCCGCACCCAGGCACGGGTGTCGTGCGGGCCGGTGTCCACGGCCTGTTCGGCGCGCAGGCTCACGTGCCAGGCATGCACTTCGGCATATTGACCGGGGTGCTGCTGCAGCGTCCAGGCCAGGCCCACCAGATCGGCAAAACCTTCTTCACGCCGCGTGCGCCACATGTCTTGCAGCAGGGCTGCGTGCTCGGCGCTGGTGCGGCTGTAGCCGCTGATGTCGTGCAACCCGGCGGGCAGGCTGCCCCAGCTCTGGTTCAGGTGGCGCCAGCAGTGGCCCAGCTCGTGTGCGGCAATGGCCTGCACCACCACGCCCACCAAGCCGGGCGCAATGCGGTCCAGCGTGGCCTGCGCCTCGGGGTTGCCGCGCATGGACAGCACCAGCTTGCAGCGGCCGTCCACAAAGGCCATGCCCAGCGGCGATTCGCCCGGCGCGGGCTGGGGCTGCACCACGATGTCCAGCGGCATGGCCTGCGCGCGCGCAAATTGCAGCACCGGCACGGCGGCTTCCAGCCAGGACAGCTCGGTGGGGGTCAACGGCAGCGCGGCGGGCGCGGCAGATGCGGCAGGTGCGGCAACGGGGCACAGCACCAAAGCGAGCAGCGCAAGCTGAAACGCGCGGCGGCCGCGTGGCAACGGTGTGTACATGGCGAGCTCCTGGGCCGGCTGGGCTGTGCATGGCAGATGCAGCGAGCGTAGGAAACGCCAGCGCGGCGCGTGCGCAGAAGTAGCGGTGCTTGACCTGCCAGCTTGAGGCCTGCCCGCTTGGGGCCTGCCGGTGCCAGGCCGGGTGGCCGCAATGCAGCCCGGTTGGGCCCGTCGTGCCGGGGATAATCCCGGCCCAGGCCGCGACCACAGCGTGCCGACCTTCAACCCAGGGAATCCCATGTCCAGACAAACACGCCGCTTGCGGCCGTTGCACGCCATCTTGGCCACCGCGTTGCTGCCTGCCGCTGCCGCCTGGGCGCAGCCCAGCCAGGGGCCCGAAGAGCCCCGCACGTGGCTTACTGTGGAGGCCATGGCGGGCCACTGGCGCATGCAGACGCGGGGCGATACCTTTGACCCGTTTTCGCCACCGGCAACCGATGGATTTCTGTCGGGCACCCGCATCAACACCGAAACCGACCTGGGCCTGCCACGCAACAAGCTCGTTGCCGGCATTGCCTTCGGCCGGCGCATCGGGCAGCACTGGCGCATTGAAGTGAACCACACCACGGGCAAGCGCGAAGGCAGCGCCGTGCTGGCACGCAGCCTCACCGTGGACGGCCGCACCTACGATGCCGGCACCACCCTGGAGTCCAGGGTCGGGGTGTCCACGCTGGCGATTCTGGGGGGCTGGTCCACCCAGCCTGCGCCAGGCACCGAGGCCGGGGTGCTGGTGGGCGGGCAGTGGGTGAGGGTGTCGCGCTGGTTTCATACGCAGGGCAGCTCGCTAGACTTCGCCAGCTCCAACCATGAAACAGCGCCCGTGCCGGTGGTGGGCGCATTTGCCCACCACCAGCTCACGCCCCAATGGCGGCTGGACGGGCGGCTGACTGCATCACGCTCCAGCAACTACCAGGCCACCGCAGGTGTGCAATGGCGCGCCCACCGCAACCTGGCGCTGGGCGCGGCTTACCGGGTCACCCGGCACAGGCTCGACGTGGAGTCCATCACCTTGATAGGTTGGGCCGGTACGCTGGTCGTGGACGCCACCATCCACGGGCCGATGTTCACTGTGATGGCCGCTTTCTAGGGCGTTGTCGGCAGCGCGCGTGTGTGCGCGGCCACGATGTCGTTGAACGTGGCAATGGCCTGGATCAACCGGCTGCGGTCGGCCGGGCTGGTTAACGCCGAAGCCCGTGTTTGCACGTCGGCAAACAGCCGCTCCAGCAGGGGCGCGGCACGTGCATCGCCGGCGGCCTGCAGCACCTGCTGGCAAGTCCAGCGCAACAAAATGGTCTCGTCGGCGGCGGCGTCGGCCAATTTGCCAACCTCGCCACCCTCGCCACTTTCGCCACCCTGGCCCCCAATCTCCGCCAGCACTTGACTCACCGCAGCCAGCGCCTCGTCAACCCGGCCCAGCCGCGATTGGCACAAGGCGGCAAAGGCCAGCGTCTCGCAGGTTTCGACAGCCAGGTCCAGGGTCTGGTACACCGCCTGCCCCTGGGCGTGCCACTGCAGCGCGGCAGCGGCGTCGCCCAGCGCCAGATGCGACACGCCCAGGCGCTGCAGCGTCAGCGCCTCCATGCGCCGGTAGCCCACGGTGCGGAAGATGGCCAGGGCCTGCTCGTGCCCGGCCATGGCGGCGGCAAAGTCGCCCTGCCCTTCTGCGGCCACGGCCGCCAGATGCCGGGCCCGCCCCAAATGGGAAAGGGCACCGATGGGTTGCGCCAAGGCACCCATGCGTGAGGCCCAATCGGCCATCTCGTCCCAGTGGCCCAGGCAGTCGGCGGCCACGGCAAGGTTGTCCAGCGCCGCCAGTTGCAGGGTTGGCGAGCCAAGGGCCTGCCCGCGCAACAACACGGCCTGCAACGTGGTGCGTGCCTCGTCAAAGCGGCAAAGTTGAAACGCCACCATGCCAGACAGATTGAGCAACTGCGCTTCGGTGTCGGCACGGTCATTTTCGGGTTCGACCTTGGCGGCCCATGCCAAGCCGGCCTCGACCTGCCGGCCGGCGCCCACGAAGTCTTGTTGCACGTTGAGACGGTAGGCCAGCAGGCCCAGCGCCTTGGCGGCCGTCATGGCCGCACCGCAGCGCTCGGCAAGCTCAAAGGCCTGCCGCGCATGGCGCTCTGACGCAGCGCTGTCGCTGCGCCGCTCAGACAGCAGCGCCAGTGCAAACCACAGCCGCGCCTGCAGCGCGTCGTCGGGGTGGCGCTCCAGCACCGCCGCCATGGCCGCGTGCGCTTCGTCCTGCCCGGCCCGGTTGCCCATGATGTCGGCAATGCGCTCCAACCGGCTCCACAGCTCAAAGCGGCGCGCCGGGCTGGATTCCCCCAGCAAAGCCAGGGCGCGGCGCAGCCAGGCGGCGGCGGCCGTGTTGGCGAAGCGCTTCTGCGCCTCTTTGGCAGCTTGGTCGAAGCAGTCAATGGCCAGCGCCACCTCACCCGCACGCTCGGCATGCTCGCCGGTCATGGCCAGAAATTCGGCGCCGCGGCCCTGGGTGCGCACGCTGAGCCAATGCGCCACCGCGCCATGGCCCAGGCGGCGCTCGGCCTTCAGCAGCGTGTCGTAGGTGACCTGGTGCAGCAGGTGGTGGTCAAACTGGTGCTCGGTGGTGCCTTCAAAGTCGCTGGTGTTGCGGGCCCGCACCACGGCCACACGCTGCAGCGCTGGCAGCGACTGCGGCGCCTGGCCGTCCACGGCCTGCAGGGCGTCGCCCCAGAACACGTGGCCAATGACACTGGCCTGGCGCGCAGCCTGGCGCTCGGCGGCCGGCAGGGCGTCGAGCCGGGCCTGCAGCAAGCCCACCAGCGTGCCCGGCAGGCGCAGTTCGTCCAGGCGTTCGGCGTGCAGCGTCCACTGCGGCGCATCCACTGCGATGACGCCGTCGTCAATGAGCCGGCGCACCAGTTCTTCCATGTAATACGGGTTGCCTTCGGCCTGGCCCGCAATGCGCTCCACAAGTTTGGGCGGCACCGACCCGATGCGTTGCAAGAGCGCCTGCACCAACGCGTCGCTCTGCGACGCTGCCAATGGGGCGAGTGGGATCAACCTGTCCGGGGTGGCCCAGTCGGGCCGGCGCGTCAACAGTGCAGGCCGTGCAGTCATCGTCAACACCAGCGGCAATTCGGCTGCATGCGCCAGCAAATGCTGCAGCAGGTCGAGCGAGCTGTCGTCGGCCCAGTGCAGGTCTTCAACGATCAGCACCGGCAGCGTGCCGGTGCGCGCTGCCAGCGCCTGCAGGTAAGCGCGCAGCGCCGCCAAGGCCTGGTCGCGCAGGCTGCGTGGGTCCAGGCCCCGCACATGCGGGCTGCTGCCGAAGTCCAGCCCCGACAACTGGCCAATGAGCTGGGCTTGCCGCTCGCCGCGTTCGTCGAACCACGGGCTCAGCCCCTGAACCACCTTGCGCTGCGCCACCAGGGCACTGTCGGTGTCGGCCACGCCAAACTGCGTGGCCAGCAGGCCGCGCAGCAAGCCCCAGGGCCGCAGCATGCCGTCAGGCTGTGCACGCACCGCCAACACGCGGCAGGCATGGGGGGCAGCAGCCAACCCCGCCGTCAATTCGCGCAGCAGCCGGCTCTTGCCCAGGCCGGCGTCGCCCACCAGTGTCAGCGCCTGCAGTTGCCGTGTTTCGCGGGCGCGTGCCACCGCGTCCAGCAGGCGCTGCAATTCGGCCTGCCGGCCCACCATGGGCGTGCGCAGGCCCTGCAGCCCACGCTCGACGCTGGCCACGCTGCGCTCCAGCGCGGCGTGCACCAGGTAGGTCAGCATCGGCGCTTCAATGCCCTTGACCAGCAACGCCGGCTGCGCCTGCATGTCAAACAAGCCGCGCACCTGGCTCCAGGTGTCGTGGCTGATGCGCAAGGCGCCCGGCGGCGCACTTTGTTCCATGCGTGCGGCCACGTTCACGGCCACGCCGATGGCGGTGCTGTCGGCGTCGATGCCGGCACCCAGCGCCACGTCGCCGGTGTGCACGCCCACGCGCACGGCGAAGTCTGCAACGCCGTGCAAACGCAGTGCGGCGTCGGCCTGTTCGCGCCCGGCCTGGCGGATGGCCAGGCCGGCGCGCACCGCACGCTCGGCATCGTCCTCGCGCGCCAGGTCCATGCCAAAGGCGGCCTTGACGCCGTCGCCGGTAAAGCGCAGCACCCGGCCGTGATGGGCTTCAACGATGTCGGCCATGCGCCGCAAGGCACCGCTCAGGATGGCCAGCGTGTCCTCGGCGTCCAGGCCCTGGGCCATGGCGGTGGAGCCCACCACGTCGGCAAACAGCACCGTCACCTGGCGGTGCCGCAAGCCGGCGGGCCGTTGCAGGCTGGCCAGGCGCGCGCGCAGCGGGGCGGTGGCCAGCTCGACGACGGCGTCGCCCAGCGTGGCGCGCTGGGCTTCCAGCGCCGCAATGGCGGCACGCAGGGAATGGCTGTCGTCGTCTTGCATGGCGTGGCGTCCTGCATGGCCTGGCGTGGCCGCACAACAAGCCACTTCGGCTTCATTGTCAGGGCGCCGGGCCGGGGTTTTCAGCTGGTGCTGGCGCGCCAGGCCAAGGCCGCCGCGCGCAGGCGCTGCGACAGGTGCACGGCAATGTTGCGGTGGATCAGCGCGTAAAGCATCGGGTCTTCGGCCCCGAGTTGCCGCAGCGTCAGGTCGGTGAGTGCGTGGACTTCGGTGTCACCAAACGCCACGGCGTCGCCGCTGCGGCCACCGCCGTCGAGCATGGCCGTCTCGCCCAGCATCATGCCGGGCGACAGGCTCACATAACGCTGCGGTAGCGCGGTGCTGCCCGGCACCGCAGCGCCGAAGACGTTGACCGTGCCGGCCGTCACCACGTACAGCCGGTCGCCAGGCTCGCCCTGCCGAAACAGGCATTCACCGGCCCGCAGACGCCGGGCGGGCATGCAGGCCGCCAGGCGCGCGCGCTGGGCCGGTTGCAGGCCGTCCATCAGGCTGGCCTGTTCAAGCGGCACCGTTTCGCGCAGCGGCTCAAAACCGGCCGTGGCCAGCAAGCGCAGTTCGGCCTGCTCCACGGCCTGGTCGGTGTCGGCCACGCCATGCTCGGCGGTAAAACGCTCGCCCGCAAACTGCTGCAGCAAGCGCCCGTGCGGGTTGTGTGGGCTCACGCCGGCCAGCAGCAGCGTGGTGCCGCAGCCGTGCAGGCGCCGGGCCAGCTGCGTCAACACCACGGCGCCTGACGCGTCGATCAGGCTCACGCGGCGAAAGTCCAGCACCAGGGTGTGGCAGGTGCCGGCCAGGCCATCGGCCAGCTCGGCCACCCGGTCGGCGCTGCCAAAGAACAGCGCGCCTTCAAGCTCCAGCACCGTGATGCGCGCGCGCAGCGGCCGCAGCCGCGCTTCGTCAGCCGCCGCATAGATGCGACGCGAGGGCAGCGCTTCGGCGGTAAAGCGGTTGCGCACCAACGAGCGGTTCAAACTGCGTATGAAGAGCACCACCGACAGCAGCGCCCCGGCCGCCACGCCGGCCGGGAAACCCAGCACCACGGTGGTGACACAGACCACCCCCACCACGGCCAGCGCCAACTGCAGATCGGCCGGCCGCGGGCCACGCCACCACTGGGCCAGCAGTTGCAGTGACCAGCGGTCCAGCATGAGCAGGACGATGGTCACCATCACCCCGGCCAGCACCACCTGCGGCAGCCGCGACAACAGCGGCGCAGCCACCAGGCCCACGGCGGCAAACAGCCCGCAGCAAATGAACAGTGAGGCCCGCGAGCGGCCGCCCAACTGCAGCATGTGCAGCGCACGCGGCCGCAGCAGCAGCAGCGGCAGCCCGCCCACCAGCCCGCAAGCCAGGTTGGCCGCGCCCAGCGCCAGCACCTCGCGCCGGGGGTCGGTGCGGGTGTGGCAGGCCTGGTCCAGGGCCAGGCTGTTGAGCACCAGTTCCAGCGTGCCGATGAGCGCCATCACCAGGCCGGCGCTGACTGCGGCGGCGCCGTGCCGGTGCAGCAGCGCATCGTCTGCGCCGCTGAAAAACGGTGCCAGCGTGCCCGGGTGCGGCCAGGCCGCAGACAGCGTCCCGGTGAGCGGCCCCAGCGCCGCCTGCGGCAGCACGGCCTGCAGCAAGGCGTAGGCCGCCGTGCCGGCCCCCAACCCCATCAGCGTGACGGGCAGGCCGCGTTTGAGGTGCGGCAGGCCAAGGATCACAGCCACCGTGATCAAGCCCACCCCGAGCGTGGCGGGTTGGGCCTGTGCCAGCGCGTGCCAGCTGCGGGCTTGCAGCACACCCACGGGCCAGCCCATCAGCAGCGGCAGCAGCGCCAGCAAAGCCAGCAGCGCCACACCGTTCATGAAGCCGCCCAGCACCGGATGCGGCACAAACTTGGCAAACCGCACCAGCCCTGAAAGCCCCAGCATGATCTGGAACAGACCCATGCTGGCCACGGCGGCGGCCACCAGGGCCAGCAGCCGCGCCACGGCGGCCGGGTCGGTGGCGTTAAATGCCGGGTCGGCCACCACAGTGGCCACCAGCGTGCCCACCACCAGCACCGGCGCCGCCGTCGGGCCGCCGGCCGCCATGGGCCCACGCGACAGCCATGCAAAGACAGCGCCGCCCACGACGCTGGACACCAGCGCGGCGGGTATGCCCAGCGTGGCCGCTTGCGGGCCCAGCGCCGCAAAGGCCAGCAGGCCCATCGTCAGCGCGGGCGCCAGGCTGATCAGCATGCCGCCAAAACCGGCCTGCAATTCGTGCCACGCCGTGGCCGCGCTGCCAGGCGTGGCGCTGCTGAGGTGTGTGGACATGGGGCGGTGGCTGCGGCCGGTGGACGGTGGACAGTGGACGGTGCGCACGATATTAGTGGCTGGCCTTGCAGCGCCACCCCGCAGATTCACGCCTTGACGGCACGCCGCCCCGCCC
>CAZUKT010000058.1:0-12427 GCA_964620975.1 uncultured Rubrivivax sp.
GGTGGACGACGTGCTGGCCGCGCTGCGCAGCCAGGGCCTGGCGGTGCAGACCAGCCGCAGCACGCAGGGTGCCGAGAGCATGCAGCCCGCACTGGTGGAGCGGCTGTTGCAGATGAAAGACGGGCAGGCTGTGTTGATGGCCGCCCCCGGCGCCGCGCGCATGGTGGTGCTGCAAAGCTCGCGTGAAATGCCTTTGAGTTTTGAGCAGGCACGCCCGGCCATTGAACAGGCGCTGCTGGCAGAACGCCGGCGCGACGCGGTGCGCTCTGGGCTGCAGTCGCTGCGGCGCAGTGCCCTGGTTCAGTACCGGGGCGCCTTTGCCGATGCCGATGCGGCCGCTGCGTCGGCTGCTGCATCTGCCACTGCTGCATCCATGCAAGCCGCAGCCCCGGCGCCACTGTCCACCGCCGCCTCGTCACCCGCCACGCCCGCGCCTGCGGCATCGGCAGCCACCACCGACGCCGAGTCCACGCGCAAGGGCCTGGCCGGCCTGCGTTGACCGACGACACCCCGCACAGCCCGCCTCCCATGACCCTGACCCAACTCCTGTTGATCCTGCGCGCCCGCTGGCGCGTGGTGCTGCTGATGCTGGGCTTGAGCCTGCTGGTGGCGGTGGCGGTGTCTCTGCTGCTGCCCAAGCGCTACACAGCCAGCGCGTCGGTGGTGGTGGACGTGCGTGCGGCCGACCCCATTGGCGGCGCCAACTCGGCCGCCTTGCTGGTGCCCAGCTACATGGCCACGCAGGTGGACATCATGCAAAGCGACCGCGTGGCCGTGCGTGTGGTGCGCGCGCTGCGCTTGGCCGACAGCACCAGCATGCGCGACGAATGGCAAGCCGACACCGGTGGCCGTGGCAACTACGAAACCTGGCTGGCCAAGCTGCTGCAGCGCCGGCTGGAAGTGCGGCCTTCGCGTGAATCCAATGTCATCGAGATTCATTTCAGCTCGGTGGACCCGCGCTTTTCGGTGGCCGTGGCCAATGGCTTTGCACAGGCCTACCTGGAAACCGCCGTGGACCTGCGTGTGGACCCGGCGCGGCGCTACTCAGCGTTTTTTGACGAGCGTGGCAAGAAGCTGCGTGAACAGGTGGAAGCCGCGCAGGCGCGCCTGTCTGCCTTCCAGAAGAGCAAGGGCATCCTGGCCACCGACGAGCGGCTGGACATCGAGACATCACGCATGAATGAGCTGTCGTCGCAACTGGTGCAGTTGCAGGCCGCCAGCGCCGACAGCCGCAGCCGGCAGGTGGCCGCAGGCATTGCGCCGGAGTCGCTGCAAGAGGTGGTGGCCAACCCGGTGATCCAGACGCTGCGCAGTGAAGCCGTGCGGCAGGAAATCCGGCTGAAAGAAATGAACCAGCGCCTGGGTGACGACCATCCCACCGTGGCTGAACTGCGCACCAACATTGCCGAACTGCGCGCCAGGACGGGCCAAGAGGTGCAGCGCCTTTCGGCCGGTGTGGGCGTGAGCACCATCCTGCATGAATCGCGTGAAGCGCAGGTGCTGGCCAGCCTGAACGCACAGCGTGCGCGTGTGCTGCAGTTCAAGGGCGCACGCGACGACCTGGCCGTGTTGCAGCGCGACGTGGACCTGGCTCAGCGCACCTACGACGCGGTGAGCAGCCGGCTGGCGCAGATGACGCTGGAAGGCGCCAGCAGCCAGACCAACGCCACACTGCTGGTGGCCGCCACCGAGCCGTCGCGGGCCTCGTTTCCGCTGTGGACGCTGAACCTCACGCTTGGGGCCTGCGCCGGGTTGCTGCTGGGCGTGGGCGGCGCGCTGGCCCGCGAGGCGGCCGACCGGCGCGTGCGGTCGGTGCAGGACGTGGCGCGTGAGATGAAGCTGCCGGTGCTGGGCAGCCTGCTGCCACAAGGGCGCAGCGCGCCGGCGTCGGTAGAACTGCTGCGGCCTGCTGCGGCTGGAGCGCGGGCATGAACGCTGGCATGAACGCTGATATGGGCGCTGTGCTGGGCGCTGCACTGGGCGCGCCGCAGCCGCAAGTTCCACCCTCACAAGCGCCACCATCACAAGTGCCGCCGCAGCCACCACCGCTGCAAGCCGTGCCGCAAGCCCAGCGCCCTGGCCGCGAGGCCTCCATCGGCGACCTGCTGGGCCACGCCCGCAGCCTGGACGCGGCGCAGGTGGAACGCATCCTGGCCCACCAGCGCAGCACCGGCCAGCGCTTTGGCGAGGCCGCCGTGGCGCTGGGCCTGGTGGCCGAAAGTGATGTGGCGCAGGCCCTGTCGCACCAGTTCCGCTACCCCTACACGCCCGCTGGACAAGGTGCCTTTTCGCCCGATCTGGTGGTGGCGAGCCAGCCGTTTTCACCGCATGCAGAGGCATTTCGGGGCATACGTGCACAGGTGCGCATGCGCTTGCGGCAAGCCGCTGCCGGCCACAACGCGGTGGCGGTGCTCAGCCCGGCGCGCGGTGACGGGCGCAGCTACTTTGCCGCCAACCTGGCCGTGGCCTTCAGTCAACTGGGCGGGCGCACGCTGCTGATTGATGCCGACTTGCGCCACGCCCGCCAGCACACGCTGTTTGGGCTGGGCAGCAGTGGTGGCCTGGCGCACATGCTGTCGGGCCGCAGTGAATCTCTGGCGGTGGAGGCCGTGCCGGGCCTGCCGGCCTTGTTTGTGCTGCCGGCCGGGGCCACGCCCCCCAACCCACAAGAGCTGCTTGAAGGGCCGGGCCTGGCGCGCCTGCTCAATGACGTGCGCGACAAGTTTGACCACATCGTTCTGGACACACCGGCCTTTGCACATGGCATGGACGGCTCGGTGGTGGCCGCCGCCTGCGGTGCAGCGCTGCTGGTGCTGCGGCCCGGGCACAGCGTCTTGGCAGCCGCACAGGACCTGGCCGCCGTGGCCACGGGCGGCGGTGCGTTGCTGGCCGGTGTGGTGCTGAATGCGCGCCATTGAACGTGCCACCATGTCCGCGCCACAGCCACAGCCGCACCCGCTTGCACAACTGCTCCCGCCTGCGCCTTGGCGGGCCACGCTGCGCCTGCGGCCCCTGGCGCTGATGCTGGCCGCGCTGGCTGTGCTGGCCGCACCCACGCTGTGGGCCCTGGCCACGCAGGTGTGGCAGCAAGACGAACAAGGCCACGGCCCGATGATCCTGGCCGTGAGCCTGTGGCTGATGGCCGGCCGCCGGCAGGCGCTGCAGGCACTGCCCGCCCGCTCGGCGCCAGGCGCTGCGGCTGTGCTGTTGATGCTGGGCTGGGCCTGTGTCGTCATGGGCCGGTCACAGGCCGTGCTGCCGCTGGAGGCGCTGGGCCTGTGGCCATGTGCGTTGGCCGTGCTCTTGCTGCACCGGGGCTGGCCCGCCCTGCGCTTGCTGGCCGTGCCGCTGGTGGCGCTGCTGTTTGCCGTGCCGCTGCCCGGTGTGCTGGTGCAGACGGTGACGCTGCCGCTGAAGCTGGCCGTGTCGCAGGCGGCTGAGGCGGTGTTGCACCTGTGGGGCTACCCGGTGGCCCGCAGTGGCGTGATGTTGGCCATTGACCAGTACCGGCTGCTGGTGGCCGATGCCTGCGCGGGCCTGGCATCGATGTTCACGCTCGAAGCCATGGGCTTGCTTTACCTGCAACTGCGCGGCCCGGCCGCAGCCTGGCGCGATGCCACGCTGGCCGTGTTGCTGGTGCCACTGGCGCTGCTGGCCAACGTGGTGCGTGTGGTGGTGCTGGTGCTGGTCACCTACCACCTGGGTGACGCCGCCGGCCGGGGTTTGTTGCACGGCGCGGCCGGTGTGCTGTTGTTTGGCGTGGCCATGGTGCTGATGCTGCTTGCCGACCGCGCGCTGGCGGGGTTGCAAAGGCTTTTGGCATGAGGCCTGTGCACAACAAGGGTGCTGGCGCGCCTTGCCCGGCCGCAACTCGCGCAGGTGCCCCCGCAAAATCCGCTGCAGAAACCACCGCAGTAGCCGCGGCAAAAACCGCAGCAAAAACCCCCGCAGAAGCCGCCGCAGAAGCCGAAGCAGCGCCCGCGTCAACCCGCCGAGCTTTGCTGGTGGCGGCGGCGCTGGTGTCGGCCTGGCCAGCGGCCCAGGCCTTGCGGCCCAGCCGGCGCATGGCCGATGTGCTGGGCGCCGTCGATCTGGCGGCACAGGTGCCCGCGAGCTTTGGCCTGTGGCGCACCGACACCACGCTGCGCCCGCTGCTGCCTGATCCGGCGCTGCAGTCGGCACTGGGCAGCACGTATTCACAAGTGCTGGCTCGCAGCTACGTGCATGCGGAAGGCACGCGCGTGATGTTGTCCATGGCCTACGGCAACGACCAGGCCTCGGACGCCACTGCCGTGCACCGGCCCGAGTTCTGCTACCGCAGCCAGGGCTTTGAGGTGCAGGACCTGGGTGACCATGACATCCGCCTGGGTGCGCTGCCGCCGCCGCTAACGCTGCCGATTCCGCTGCGAGTGCGCCGCCTGGCCAGCCAGCTGGGCACACGGCATGAGCCCATCAGCTACTGGATCACGCTGGGCAACACCGCCACGCTGCCCGGCCTGGGCCGCAAGTGGCAGCAACTGCGGCTGGGGCTGGCGGGCTGGGTGGCCGACGGCATGGTGGTGCGCATCTCCACGCTGGGCCCCGCTGGGGCGCCGGCCTTTGCCTGGCACCAGGCCTTTGCCACCGACTTGCACGCCGCCATGCCCGCCGCCGTGCAAGCCCGCTATTTTGGCGGGGGGCACGCCGAATGACGCGGCCCGCACCGGCCCATGCGGCTGCCCGCGTGCTGCGTGGCAGCGCCATCTTGCTGGCCGAAAGTGGCGTGCGGGTGGCGGTGACGGCGCTGCTTTCGCTGTGGATTGCCCACCGCGTGGGCGCGGCCGGTTTTGGCCTGCTCACGCTGGCATCGGCGCTGGCGGCGCTGGGCACGGTGCTGATGGCGCAGGGCTTGGACTTGCCGCTGGTGGCGCGGTTGGCGCGGAAGGCGCAGCCTGCACACGCCGCCGCAGCCGGCCGCTGGCTGGGTGCCGCGCTGGTGTTGCGTTTGGCTGCCGCGCTGGCGGTGTTGGCCCTGCTGGTGTTGGTGGCGCTGTGGCTGCGGCCGCATGACACCGCCTCGCAGGCGGTGATCATGGTGGTGGCGCTGTGTGTGCTGGCCTATGCACCCGGCGTGGCGGACATGGCCTTCAGGGCGCGCGCCCAAGCTGCACCTGCGGCGGCCGCGCGGCTGGCCGCCACGCTGCTGGCGGCGCTGGCCAAGGTGCTGGCCCTGGTGCTGCACGCCAGCCTGGTGTGGCTGGCCTGGGCCATCGTGCTGGAGGCCGTGTTGGCGTCGGCATTTTTGTTCTGGGCCTGGCGGCAAACAGGCGGTGCCAGGCTGCGTTGGCCAGGCCGCCGCCGTTTGCGCGTGTTGTGGCGGCAAGGCGCGCCGCTGGGCTTGGCCACGCTGCTGTCGGTGGCGCAGATCAAGGCCGACGTGCTGGTGCTGGGTGCATTGGCGGCGGGTGCCACGGTGGGCCACTACGCGCTGGCGCAAAAGCTGGGTGAGGTGCTGCTGCTGGTGCCGGTGGTGGTGCTGGACCTGTCGTTTGCCATGCTGCTGCGGTCGGCCTGGCCCGTGGCGGTGCAGGACACCTGGTTGTTTGACCTGGCCAGCGCCACGGCGCAGGGTGCGGCGCTGCTCAACGCCTTGTTGGCGCCGCTGCTGGTGGGCCTGTTTTTTGGCGCCGACTACGCCGCCGCCGCGCCGCTGGCGCAGGTGCTGGGGCTGGGTGCGGTGGCGCTGGCGCTGGACGCCGCACGCCAGCGCTGGCTGCTGCGCCACGGCCTGCAGGCGCTGGCCTGGCGCGTGAGCTTGCTGGGCCTGGCGGTGACGCTGTGTTTGCTGGCACTGGCCGTGCCCTTGGGGGGCGCAGCCGCTGCCGCCGGGGCCATGGTGCTGGCGGGGCTGCTGACGTCCGCCCTGGCGCCCTGGCTCGACGTGCGTTTGCGGCCGCTGGCGGCATTGCAGTGGCGCGCCTTGTGGCCCTGGCACCGCTTGTGGCGTGGCCGTGTGCTGTCGGGCTTGCGTTGCGTGCGGCCCCGCCGCCGCAGTGCGGCAGCGCGCCGGGCCTCGGCGGTGGCGCCATGAAACTCTTGTTGGCGCGGCGTGACCCCCTGCCCGTGCCACGGCAGCCCGCTCCCGCCAAGGGCACGTGGGCGCGCCGCCACAGCCTTCTGCAAGACGGCGCAGCGGCCACCCGCCCGGTGCCGCTGACGGTGCTATTTGTGCACCAGTCGGCCGACCTGTACGGCAGCGACCGGGTGCTGCTGGAAGCCGCCACCGCGCTGCAAGACGCCGGCGGGCACGCCATCGTGGCCGTGCCTGAAGACGGCCCGCTGGTGGCTGAACTGCGGCGGCGTGGCATAGAAACCGCCGTGCTGCCGGGCCAGTTGCTGAAGCTGCAGCGGGCCACGCTCACACCACGCGGTCTGCTGGCCTTGGCGGGCGCGCTGCCCAAGGCCCTGGCGGCGCTGGACGCCTGTGTGGCGGGCCGCCCGGTGCACCTGGTGCAGAGCAACACGCTGGCGGTGCTGGCCGGCGTGGCCTGGGCCGCGTGGCGCGCCGTGCCGCACCTGTGGCACGTGCATGAAATCGTCGAGCGGCCCCGTGTCATGGCCTGGGCCTTTCCCTGGCTGCTGCGGGTGGCGGCGGGGCAGGTGGTGTGCAACTCACGGGCCACATGCCACTGGCTCGTCAGCGCGCAACCCAGGCTGGCCGGCCGCACGCAGGTGGTGTTGAACGGTGTGCCCGATCTGCAACCGCTGGCGGCCGCAGCGGCACCCCGTGTCGCCGATCTGCAGCAGGCCTTCAGACCCCCGGGCACGCACGTGGCCATCGGCCTGGTGGGCCGCATCAACCGCATGAAGGGGCACCAGTTGCTGCTGGACGCGGCCGAGCGCCTGCACCACCAGGGCATCAGACACTTCAGTCTGGTCTTTGCGGGCAGCCCGCCAGCCGGCCAGCCACAGTGGCAAGAGGCGCTGCAGCAGCGCATTGCTGCGTCGCCACTGGCCGGGCGCGTGCTGTGTTTGGGCTTTGTGCCCGACATGGCACCTGTGTATGCCGCGCTGGACATCGTGTGTGTGCCTTCCACCGAAGCAGAGTCCTTTGGCCTGGTGGCCACCGAAGCCATGTCGGCTGGGCGGCCGGTGGTGGCGGCGGCCACCGGCGGCCTGCCCGAGATCGTGTCGCACGGCCACACCGGCTTGCTGCATGCACCGGGGGATGCCGACGCACTGGCGCAGGCGCTGGCCCTGTTGCTGGCCGACCCGGCACGCTGCCAGGTGCTGGGCGCGGCTGGGCGGCTGCGGTTTGAGGCGGTGTTTAGGCACGGCGTGATGCACCGGCAGTTGTTGCAATGCCAGCAGCGTTGTGCCGGCCCGGCGAGCCCGCAACTGAATCGGCCTGTTTGCTGAGCGTTGGCCGCGAACTCCCAGCCACCATGCCCAGCGCCCGCCGCTACTACACGCCGGCCGAATTGATGGCCCTGCCGGCCGCGCCAGCACCGCGCTGGCCGGCGGTGTCCATGGCGCTTTTGTGTCTGGCGGCGGTGCTGCTGCCATTGGGCCTGGTGACGGCGCTCAATGTCTACCTGGTGGCGCTGGCCGTGCTTGTGATGCTGGCGCGGCGCCAGGGTGTGCCCGCAGAACTGGGCCGGGTGTTGTGGCCGTTTGTGGCGCTCATCGTGGTCGCCTTCTTGCGTGGCCTGGGCGCTGAAACCTACATCTTCCTGCGCGACGGCTGGTACTTCAGCAACCCATTGCTGGTGATGCTGGTGGGTTATGTGCTGGGCCGCCAGGTCGACGACGCCGCCAAGGGGCTGCGTGCCATCGTGGTGGCGGGCACGCTGGTGGCGGCGCTGCACCTGCTTTGGTTTGTGCTGTTCCCCAACCTGCTGGCGCTGCGTGCGTCAGAGGTGCGCAGCGTCACGGGCTCGGGCTACTTTGCCCCCGTGGTGGCGGCGCTGATCCTGCTGGGGCACCTCAAGCACTGGCGCACGGGGCTGCGCCTGCCACCGGCGCTGGCCTGGCCTTGCCTGCTCGTCAACCTGGCTTCGGCGGCGTTGGCCTTTTCACGCACGCTGACCGTGGTGCTGCTGGTGGGTGCCCTGGCCGTGGCCGGCTTTTTTGCACGGCGCGAGTTGCTGCGCAGCAGCGTGCTGGTGCTGGTGCTGCTGCTGGCCGTGCTGCTGGCGCGCTCTGCCGTGAGCCCTGAATCCCAGGAAGCCAAGACCTCGCTGGTGGGGAAATTTGGCCGCGTGTTTGAAGAACTGCGGGTGACACAAGACCTGCGCCCGCAAGAGATCCAGGACAACTGGCGTGGCTATGAAACAGCCCGCGCCGTGGGCCAGTGGGCCGACGGCGGGCCGGCGCGCTGGTTTTTGGGCGAAGGCCTGGGTGCGCTGGTGGACCTGGGCCTTTTCGAGAGCCTCACGCGGGACCCGCGTGACGCCGTGCGATTCATCCCCATCTTCCACAACGGCTATGTGTTTGTGCTGGTCAAGGCCGGCCTGGTGGGCATCGCGCTGTACCTGTTGGTGCTGACGCGGCTGTACCTCATGGGGCGGCGCCATGCCGGGCTGGCGCATGCGGCACCTGCAAGGCGGCTGGGCAGGCTGCTGCAGGCCTGCGCGGTGAGCCTGTTCGTTTCTACCGGCATCTTCTTCGGCGCATTTCACAAGTTTGACTTGCTGCCCGTGATGCTGCTCAGCGGCTACTTGATGGCCGTGCTCGCCGCGCGTGGCGCGGTGGCAAATGGCGGTGACGCGTGAAAACCGTCGTGCCCGTCAACACGCTACGGCGGCGCCTGGCGGGTGCGGCTGCGCTGGGCGCCATGCCGTGGCCGTCCGCGCGTGCCGTGGAGCATCCTGGCAGCAACACGCGCAGCGCCGGCAGCAAAGCCAACACCGGCAACACCGGCAGCACCGGCAGCACCGACTGGTGGGCCGGCTGGCGGGCGGGCCAGTGGGCGGGGTTCACCACCGCCAACGTGCCACAGCTGGACAACACCACACTCGACGCCCTGCACGCCACCGGTGCGCGCATCGCCCGCGTGGGCTTGCACATGCGCCACGATCCTGTGCTGGGCAAGACCTGGGTGGAAGCGGGCGACTGGGTGGCCCTGCAGGCCCGACTGGACCACGCCCACACGCTGGGCCTGGGCCTGGTGGTGCTGGGGCTGCTGGACGACGGCACGTTGCCCCAGCCGCTGTGGCAAGACCGCGTGCGCCAGCAAGGCCTGGTGCAGTGCTGGGCAGAGCTGGGCGCACGCCTGGGCCGGCACCCGGCGCTGGCGGGTGTGGACTTGCTCAATGAACCGCACCCGGTGGTGCAGGGTGGTGCGCTGCCCATGGCCCAGGCGCAGGCCATCTGGTGGGCGCTGGCGCTGCGGGTGGTGCTGGCTTTTCGTGCTGCAGGGGGCACGGCACCAGTGGTGCTGGAGGCGGTGGCGGGGGCCCACCCGTCGGGCCTGGCGGGTGTGGTGCCCTTGCCCGTGGCCGGCGTGGTGTACAGCGTGCACTTCTACACCCCGCACGACATCACGCACCAGGGCGTGTCGGCCGCCTGGCCGCGCCGCATTCCTTACCCGGCGGGCGCCGCCTGGGGCCTGGGGGGCTGGGACACCGAACTCGGCGCCGGTGCCATTGACGCCCAGCGCCTGCGCGCTGAACTGCGTGGCGCCAGTGGCTTTGCGCGGCGGCACAAGCAGCCGATGTACGTGGGCGAGTTTGGCTGCGTGCGCTGGGCGCCGGATGGGTCGGCGCAGCGCTGGGTGCACGACTGCCTGCAGGTCTTTGCCGACGAGCGCTGGAACTGGAGCTTCCATTCCTTTCGCACCTGGACGGGCTGGGACGCAGAGATTGCCTCCGAAGCCCGCGACTGGCCGCTGCGCAGCCGCCGCGCGCCCATGATGCAGCAACTGCAGCGGGCCATGGCGCGCCGCGTGCCAAGCCTGGGGGCGAGGCAGTGAATGGCGCAGTGAGCGTGCTGCCACCCCCTGCAGGCGCATCGGCGCCGCCCCGGCGGCGGGTGTTGCTGTCGGCCTTTGCGTGCGCGCCCGGATGGGGCTCGGAGCCCGGCGTGGGCTGGCATTGGGCGCTGGCCTTGTCACAACGGCACGACGTGCTGGTGGTGACACACCCACGCTTCCAGCCGTTGATAGAGGCGGCGCTGGCGGCCTGCCCGCAGCTTGGGTTGGCCTTTTCCTATCACCGCGTGCCAGGGGTGCAAGGCGACGCACAGCAACAGGTGGATTCGCGCCTGTACTACTGGCGCTGGCAGCGCAGCGTGCGGGCCCACGTGGCGGCGCTGTTGGCCCAGCAGCCGCAGGACTTGCTGCACCACCTCACCTGGGGCAGCTACCGGCTGCCCTGCCGGCTGCACGGCCTGGGCCCGCCCCTGGTGGTGGGGCCGGTGGGGGGTGGCGACGATGCACCTGCGGCAATGCGCCGGGGCTGGCCCTGGCGCGAGCGCCTGTTGTATGGGCTGCGCAGCGCGTCCATTGCGCTCAGCCGCTTTGATCCCGCCGTGCGCACCATGCTCAGCGCGGCCACTTGTGTGCTGACCAAGACCCCGGCCACACGCGCGGCCTTGCCACGCGCGGTGCAGTGGCGTGCGGTGGACGCGCTGGAACTGGGCATCGGCGCCGCCGCGTTGCGCGCGGCACCCGCTGCGCGGCCGGCACAGCGCAGCGGGCCGCTGCGGCTGCTTTATGCGGGCCGTCTTCTTGGCGGCAAGGGCGCGGTCTATGCCGTGGACACGGCCATTGAATTGCATCGGCGCGGTGTGGACATGCGGCTGACGCTGGCGGGCAGCGGCCGCTTGCAAAGCTGGCTGCAGCAGCGTGTGGCCGCTGCCGGTGCGCAAGCCGTGGTGCACTTTGCTGGCGTGCTGCCCCATGCCGACATGCCCGCGCTGTACGACGCACATGACCTGCTGCTCTTTGCCAGCTGGCACGACAGCAGCGGCAACGTGGCGGCCGAAGCTCTGGCCCGTGGCCTGCCGGTCTTGTGCCTGGACACCGGTGGCCCGCGGGCCGTGGTGGGCCCCGCAGCGGCCGCCGTCGTGCCCTTGGCGGGGCTGGGCGCTGTGGGCCTGGTGCAGGCCATGGCCGACCGTGCAGCCGCGCTTGCAGCCTGCCCACAGGACTTGCACGAACTTTCGGTGGCCGCACTGGCGCGCGCGGCAGAACTCACCTGGGACGCGCAGGTGGCGCATGCCTACGCCCATATCGAGTCCCGGCTGGGCTGGCCTGCTGCGGTGGACCCGAAGGTGCAGTCATGAGCCTGGCACCGAGCCGCCGCCTGACCCTGCGCATCATGGGCTCGCGTGGCATCCCGGCCGCGCACGGCGGCTTCGAGACCTTTGCTGAAAAGCTGGCGTTGCACCTGGTGGGCAAAGGCTGGCGCGTGGTTGTGTACTGCCAGCAAGACGGCGCTGGCCCGGTCACACACGACACCTGGCAGGGCGTGGAGCGTGTCTGCATTCCGGTGGCGGCACAGGGCCCGGCTGGCACCGTGCTCTTTGACTGGCGAGCCATCGGCCATGCCATTGCCGATGCGCGCGGCCGCCCCGCAGAACCCAGCCTGTGCCTGACCCTGGGCTACAACACGGCGCTGTTTTCCCTGCGCCTGCGCCTGGCGGGTTTGCGCAACGTCATCAACATGGACGGCATCGAATGGCGCCGCGCCAAGTGGAGCCCGGGCGTCAAGGCCTGGTTCTGGCTCAACGACTGGGCCGGCTGCTGGTTGGCCGACCACCTGGTGGCCGACCATCCCGAGATCGCCAAACTGCTGTGCACGCGCACGTCGGCTCAGCGCATCAGCACCATCCTCTACGGTGCCGATGCGGTGCAAAGCGCGCCTTTGCAGGACCTGTTGCCCTTGGCCCTGCAAAGCCGCAGCTACCTGCTGCTGGTGGCGCGGCCCGAGCCTGAAAACAGCGTGCTGGAGGTGGTGCGCGCTTTCTCTGCGCGGCCGCGTGGTTTGCCGCTGGTGGTGGTGGGTGAGTACGCGGCCGGTGACGCCTACGTGCAGGCCGTGTTGGCCGCCGCCGGGCCCGAGGTCGTGTTTGCCGGCGCGGTGTATGCCACCGAGCGTCTGGCGGCCCTGCGCTGCCATTGCCTGGCCTACGTGCATGGCCACCAGGTGGGTGGCACCAACCCCGCGCTGGTGGAGGCGCTGGGCGCGCGCTGTGCGGTCATTGCACATGACAACCGCTTCAACCGATGGGTGGCACAGGACGCCGCACGGTACTTTGGCGGCGAAGCCGGCTTTGACCAGGTGCTGCAAACGCTGGCCAGCGAGCCACACACGCTGCAGGCCATGCGGCACAGCGCTGCGGCCCGGTTTCAGTCCACCTTTTCCTGGCCCGGCGTGCTGGCCGACTACGAGGCGCTGCTCAGCCGGCACATGCCAAAACCGGTGTGGCCGGTCTGCGCGCGAGT
>CAZUKT010000058.1:12437-13858 GCA_964620975.1 uncultured Rubrivivax sp.
CTGCGTTGCTCGTGTTTGCCAAGTCGCCCTCGGCCGCCAAGCTAGCATCAACCCCGGGTTACCACTTATCTCCATGAGGTGCTGACATGCCAACCCCACAAACCGTCACCGTCTACAGCTTTCGCATGCTGGACCGAGGCTATGAGTCCGCTGCGGTGTCGCCTTTCAAGGCCTTGTGGTTCGACATCCTCGGCGTCTTCGGGGGCGACCCCATCGAGAGCACGGCCGAGACCGTGGGCGCTGATGAACTGGACGAACAAGGACGCTTCAGACGCTTGCCAACGGGGTGGGGTGCGCTGAATTGAAGGGCCGGTCGGCGGCAAGCAATGTCGCTTGATGACGCTGCCGCAGCGGTGCTTGCAGGCCAAAGCAAAGCGTCGCGGCACGGTGCGGGGCTTGGAGGCGCAAGCCGGGCAGACACCCGTCGGCACATGCCGGCATAGGCCGGGCAACGCCACACAATCACGGCAGCGCCGCCACAGCACCCACCGAACCATGCCCCACCACGCCAAGCCTGCCCCCACCGCCGCCTACACCGCCATCGACACACGCCGTTTTGGCGCCAGTGTGCTGACCCGCGGCCCCTGGCACCCTGACCATCAACATGCCGGGCCGCCGGTGGCCCTGGTGTGCCGCGCGGTGGAGCAAGCCGCGCAGGCGCACGGCTTGAGCCACCTGTCGCGCCTGACGGCCAACCTGCTGCGGCCGGTGCCCATTGGCGAAGTGGCCATCGAAGTCATGACCGACTACGTGGGGCGCAATGCCGGCCACTTTTCAGCGCACTTGATGGCGGGCAGCAAAGAAGTCGGCCGGTTCACGGCACTCATGCAGCGCGAAGCGGCCGTGCATCTGCCCGACGCGATGCCCGGCGAGCCCTGGCCGCCCATGCGCCCGTTGCCCGACGCGTCGCCCGAGGCGCACTTTCCGTTTGCCAGCAGGCAGGTGGGCTACGCAGACCTGGTGGAAACACGCGCCGCAAGGGGCGAACTCTTCAGTGGCCCCTGCGCGATTTGGTTCCGCTTGCGCCACGCCTTGTTGCAGGGCGAAGCACCCAGCGCCTACCAGCGCGTGGCCGTGGCGGCTGACTCGGGCAACGGCATCAGCGCAGTGCTGGACTACCAGCAGTACAGCTTTGTCAATTCAGACCTGAGCATTCACCTGTTGCGCCGCCCCGTGGGCGAGTGGATAGGCCTGGACGCGCGCACCCACCTGGGGCCCGACGGCTGCGGCATGGCCGAGTCGGCGCTTTACGACACGCTGGGCTTGGTGGGCCGGTCGGTGCAGAGCCTGGCGGTGCGCAAGCTGCAGGCCTGACGCAGCGATCTGACAGAACGACCTGACGGAGTGGCCTGTCGAAGTGGCCACATAAGTCGGCCTGGCTGCGGTGGGTGGTGCCCTCGGCCAGACTCGAACTGGCACGC
>CAZUKT010000059.1:0-13815 GCA_964620975.1 uncultured Rubrivivax sp.
GAAAACCTGCTTGGTAATGGCCCAGGCGGCATGCCAGCCAAATCGGTGTTCGTCCACCAGCAAACGCATCAACTCGGCCACACCAATGGCCGGGTGCGTGTCGTTGAGGTGAATGGCCACCTTGTCACTCAGGTTGGTGAGGCGGCCGTTTTCAGCCAAGTGGCGGTAGAGAATGTCCTGGATCGACGCACTGGTGAAGAAATATTCCTGGCGCAGGCGCAGTTCACGTCCTGCGGGTGTGCTGTCGTTGGGGTACAGCACCCAGGAGATGTTTTCGTACTGGTTCTTGAATTCCGCCGCACGTGCGTAGTCGCCGGTATTGAACGCGTGCAGGTCGATCTGGCTCGGGGCCGCAGCCTTCCACAGCCGCAGCGTGCTGACGCGGCGTGTGCCGTGGCCGGGTATCACCATGTCATAGGCTTTGGCGTTGACTTCGCCGGCATGGCGCCAGGTGGGCGTGAGGCTGGGATCTGCGGCGGGTTCGACCCAGCCGCCAAAACGCACCGGATAGTGCACCCCGGATCGCGGAAACTCCCAGGGCGTGCCATCCTCCAGCCAAGGATCAGGATGCTCGACTTGCCGCCCGCCGACCACACTTTGTTTGAACATCCCAAACTCATAGCGGATGCCGTAGCCAAAACTGGGCAGTTCCTGCGTGGCCATGCTGTCCAGAAAACAAGCTGCCAGCCGGCCCAGGCCGCCGTTGCCCAGCGCCGCATCGGCCTCGGTGGCGGCCAGGTCTTCGAGCGTGGCAGCGTGGTCGCGCGCGGCGGTGCCCATCTCGCCTTTCAGGTCCAGTGCCGCCAAAGCGTTGCCCAAGGTGCGGCCAATGAGGAATTCCATCGACAGGTAGTACACGCGCCGCGCCTTGGCGTTGCGGTCGGCCGTGTCGCCTTCAACCCAACGCTGCGACAACTGCTCGCGTGCCACCTGAGCCACCGCATGCATGATCTCGGTGTGCGACGCTGTGGCGGGCTCGGCGGCCACGGTGCAAAGAAGATGGCGGGCCACGGCCGCCGCCGTGGGGGCTGCCAAGGTCGTGGACGAAGCGGCAGAAACTGTGGAGTTGTGTGGCATCGGTATAGGCTCTGGAGCCCCAAAGTGGGGTGTCGTGGCGAGAGCGCCAGCGGGCAAAGTGTCCCTGAAGGCCGGGTGCAGCGTCAATGGTTTTTGCCCGCGCACGAATGTAGTTCAGCTACATACCAATTGTGTGCATCACTGACCCGTCACCAAGCTCCCAGGAAAGAAAATTGGTGAATGTTTAACACAATCAAATATTTAAAGCACTTTTATAAAGTGTTTTCTACGGAATGAACTTTGTCTTTTCGGCTGCCTCCGCCCCAGGTTGGTGCGGCCAACGATGTAATTTTCTTGCCTCAAAACCATACAGGATGCACCATGAAACCCGTTGATGTCGCACAGAGTCTGGATCTGCCCCGCCGCGCCGTGGCGTTGGTGCTGGCTGGCGGCCGAGGCAGCCGGCTGAAGAATCTGACCGACAGCCGCGCCAAGCCGGCGGTGTACTTTGGCGGCAAGTTCCGCATCGTGGACTTCGCTCTTTCCAATTGCATGAATTCCGGCATTCGCCGCATTGGCGTCATCACCCAATACAAGAGCCACAGCCTGCTGCGCCATCTGCAGCGCGGTTGGGCGTTCCTGAAGAGCGAGATGAACGAGTTCGTCGATCTGCTTCCCGCCCAGCAGCGCGTGGACGAAGAAAGCTGGTACCGGGGCACGGCCGACGCCGTTTACCAGAACCAGGACATCCTGGCCGCCTACCGCGCCGATTACGTGGTGGTGCTGGCCGGCGACCACATCTACAAGCAGAACTACGCACTCATGCTGGCCGACCACGTGGCCCTGGGCAAAGAGGTGACGGTGGGTTGCATCGAGGTCTCGCGCGCCGAGGCCACGTCATTTGGCGTGATGGCCATCGACGAGAACCGACGCATCATCGACTTTGTAGAAAAGCCTGCCGAGCCGCCGGCGATACCTGGCAAGCCCGAGCGGTCTCTGGCCAGCATGGGCATCTACATCTTCAACGCGCGCTACCTGTACCGTGAGTTGGAGCGCGACATGAACGACCCCAATTCCAGCCACGATTTCGGCAAGGACATCATTCCCAAGATGGTGAAAGCCGGTGTCGCCGTGGCGCATCCGTTTGAGCTGAGCTGCGTGGGCGGCAAGCCCGGCCACCCGCCCTATTGGCGCGACGTAGGCACGATTGATGCGTATTGGGACGCCAACATCGACCTTACCGCCACCGATCCCTTGCTCAACCTGTACGACACCAACTGGCCCATCTGGACTTACCAGCCGCAGTTGCCACCGGCCAAGTTTGTGCACAACCAGGAAGACCGCCGCGGCATGGCCATCGAGTCCATGGTTTCGGGCGGCTGCATCGTGTCCGGTGCGGTGTTCAGGTCCATCCTCTTTTCTCAGGTTCGGGTGCATTCATACTCGGCCGTCAATTGGAGCGTGCTGCTGCCGGGCGCGCAGGTGGGCCGCCACGCACGCCTGACGCGCGCCGTGCTCGACCGCGACTGCGTGGTGCCTGACGGCATGGTGATCGGTGAAGACGCCGCCGCCGACGCCGAGCGCTTCTTCCGCACCGAATCGGGCATTACGCTGGTCACGCGGGACATGCTGCGCAAGCTCAACTGAAGCCAAAAAAGGGTCTCGCATGAAGGTCTTGCACGTCGCTGCCGAGGTGTTCCCGCTGGTCAAGACCGGGGGCTTGGCAGATGTGGTGGCGGCGTTGCCGGTGGCTTTGGCAGAGCAGGGCGCCGACGTGCGGCTGCTGCTGCCTGGCCTGCCCGCCGTGATGGAAGCAGTGCAGGGCGCGCGCACCGTCATCGACATCGGCGCCTGTTTTGGCGCACTGCGCACCCGGCTGCTGCTGGCTCGCATGCCGCAGACGCAGTTGCCGGTGTACGTGATTGACGCGCCCTACCTCTACAAACGCGGCGGCAGCCCCTACCAGGACAACCAGGGCGAAGAGTGGCCCGACAACCTGCAGCGTTTCGCCATGCTGGGTTGGGTGGCCGCGCACCTGGCCGCGCAAGATGCCGACGCGGCTTGGGCGCCCGACATCGTGCACGCACATGACTGGCACGCCGCCATGTCCTGTGCCTACATTGCAGAGCACCTGCCCACCCCGGCGGGCACGGTCTACACCGTTCACAACCTGGCATTCCAAGGGCTCTTTCCCATGCACGATTGGGCCATGCTCGGCTTGGCTTCGCGCTTCATGTCACCCGCCGGGCTTGAATTCCACGGCCAACTCAGCTTCATGAAGGCCGGGCTCAAGTTTGCTGACCGAGTCACCACGGTCAGCCCCAACTACGCGCGCGAAATCGCCACGCACGAATTCGGTTGCGGGCTGGACGGGGTCATTCGAGGCCGTGGCGCAGCCGTCAGCGGCATCATCAACGGCATCGACGACACGGTTTGGAGCCCAGCCACGGACGCCGCCATTGCCCAGCGTTACGACGCCGAGCGCATGGCCGGCAAACTGGTGTGCCGGCGTGCCTTGCAAGCCGAACTGGGGCTTGCGCGCGACGACAAGGCCTTGTTGCTGACCATCGTCAGCCGCCTGACAGCGCAAAAGGGCCTGGATCTGCTGCTTGCGGCGCTGCCCGCGCTGATGCAAGCGGGCGTGCAACTGGCTGTGCAGGGCACCGGTGAACCTGCACTGGAGGCAGCCTTTCGCATGGCACCGCAGGCCCACCCCGGGCGCGTGCATGTGCACATTGGTTACGACGAAGCCCGCGCGCACCGTCTGGTGGCCGGCGCCGACGCCATCGCCGTGCCGTCCCGTTTTGAACCCTGTGGCTTGACGCAGCTTTACGGCCTGCGTTACGGCACCTTGCCGGTGGTGCGGCGTGTGGGCGGCCTTGCCGACACCGTGTCAGACGACGTTGGCCCCGCAGCAGCGGCACAGGCCACGGGCTTCGTCTTTGACGACGCCACGCCCGCTGCGCTGGAGCGCGCCGTACTGCGTGCCGTGGCGTTGCGCAAAGACACAGCCGGCTGGTAAGCTAGGGTGGCGGCTGCGATGTCGCAGCAACTTTCGTGGCGTGGGCCTGCCGAGTCTTACCTGGCGCTTTACGCCGAGGTGGCAAGCAGCAAGGCGAGCGCTTGAGCGCTTTTGGCGCTGCTCGCAGGCCACACACGCCACCTGGCACCTGGCACCTGGCACCTGGTCACGTCGTCCAAAGCAACGACTGGCACTTATCTTGTACTTAACATAATATACATCGTACTCTATTACATTGGCATCGCCAAACACAGCACTACCCACCAAGCGCCCACCTTCCACCAGAAACATCGTGGCGCGCGGACGTCGGTGACGCTTACAACGCACAAGACCGAATGCCCGTACCGGGCACGCAAGCCCTTGATCCTTCGCAACTTTTCACTGACGGCCGTCAAATTGCTTCAAAGCCGAAAACCATTTCGTTGGACCACTTGTGTTTGCCCAGCTGCTGTACATGAAGACCCACAAACTGAATCGCGCCTGCCTGCAACTGGTGGCGGGATTGGTGATCTGCACCGGCGTTGCGGCTGCGCCGGTTGCGCCGGCCGATGCTGCAGACGTGCCTGATCAGTCGGCCACCGCCGCCATGTCCCGTGCGACTGAACGGTCCGGTACGGCAGAGAGTGCAGGAACTTCTCGGTCGGTAGAGTTGCTGATCGAGTTGCAGAGCAAAACAGCGGGACTGGATTTCAGTGAACGAGCGCGTGAAAACGGCACGGCAACCAAGCCCGGGCTTGCTCCTGGCGGCCCCGCCGCGCCGGCGGTTGCTGGTGTTGGTGCCGCTAACAACGCAGCCGGCTTGTTTGGCTCGGGCGCTGTGCCCATGCCGGTGGCCAAGGAAACCACGTCACGCGAAAGCGACTGGCGCGGTTCTGCCCACTCCAATTCGTCAGGTTCAGCTACTCAAGACAGCAGCCGCGGCGACACCGCCGGTGGTGGTGGCCGCCTGACGCTGCCCCGCGAGATCATTCAATGGGTGCGAGACAACCGTGGCACGGTGGTGATCGGTGCCCTGGCGGTCTTGTTGGTGCTTTGGGGCACGTCTATCGCTTTTTCGCAGCGCCGACACTGACAGCGCCCGCAGTGCCGTTGGCGGGCCTGTGGCCTCTGGGCTGGATGGGTCCAAGAAGCCCGGCTTCAATCAGCGTCAGCAGCAGGCTCGGTGACGTCGTCATCGTCACGGGCCGCTACCCCGCCGGGTGCGGGTTTGTCCAGCGGCCGACACAGGCGCCGGTTGAGTTGCTCCAACCGCGTTGACTTTGCCACGGCCGCCAGCACCACCTCGGGGTGCATCATCAGCATGAACGGGTTGCGTTCGTGTACGAGCTGGGTCACGTTGAGCCTCCATCAGCCGCACTTGCAGCCATGCCTGGCACTCTACAAGCCGCTTGCTGCTGCGCACAGTCAGCGCAGCGCCAATGCCCGTGTCAGATGACTTCTGACACGAAGCCCGGGCCACGAGCGAACTGAACGATTGCTGGTGGGCCTTATTTACCCAATCCGTCGAGCCGCGACGCCAGGGAATCGCGCCCTGCGGACCGCGCAAAGTCGGCAGCGTTCATGCCGCGATCATTGCGCGCAGTGGCGCTGGCGCCACGTGTCAGCAACAGATCCACCGAAGTCTCGCTGCCGTAACGTGCGGCCATCATCAAAGGTGTGCTGCGGTTGGGCGACAGGGCCTCGATGGCGGCACCCCGGTCCAGCAAGAACCCCACCACTCTGGCTTCGGGCCCGGTCGCGGCATAGTGCAATGGCGACCAGCCGGTGCGGTTGATCGCCGCGCCGCGATCAAGCAGCCGCTGCGTCCATTCAAGATTGCCACGCAAGGCCGCCATCATCACGGGCGTTTCATTGGCCTCGTTGGCGGCGTCAACACGGATGGCCGGGTGCGCCAGCAAAGCCGCAGCCACCTTGGGCGACTCGTCGCGCATGGCCAGGTACAGCGGCACCTGGCCCTTTTCGCCCACGGTGTTGGGATCGAACCCCTCAGCCAGCAACTCGCTCACGGTGCTGACGTTGTCCACGTTGATGGCACGGAAGAAGCTGTCCTTTGGTGCCGCGCTTGCCGCGCTTGCCGCAGAAATACTAGCCGCAACAACAAGATGGAGAACAATCTTAAACAAGTACTTCATATTCATGTGACCACTGGAGTGGCACGGACACGTGCAAAGAGGGCGTCGAAATTGTCACTGGTGGCACGCGCCACCTCCGCAAGCGACAGGCCTTTGGCCGCAGCCAGATGCGCGGCCACATGCGCCACCCAAGCCGGCTGATTGGTCTTGCCCCGGTGCGGCGATGGCGCCAGGTAAGGGCTGTCGGTTTCGATCAGACAGCGGTCCAGGGGCACCATCTTGGCCACTTCACGCAGGTCTACCGCGTTCTTGAAACTCAGGATGCCCGAAAACGATATGTAGAAACCCAGATCGAGCGCGGCCGCAGCCACCTCGCGGGTTTCAGTAAAGCAGTGGAAGACACCGCCCACAGCCCCCTGCCCTTCAGTCCGCAGAACCGCCAATGTGTCGGCGCTGGCGCTGCGTGTGTGCACCACCAAAGGCAGCCCGGTGGCTTTGGCGGCTTGTATGTGCACCGCAAAACGCCCCCGTTGCCAGGACATTTCTTCCACGGTGCGGCCATTCAGTCGGTAGTAGTCAAGCCCCGTTTCACCCACACCCACCACACGCGGGCTGGCGGCGCGCTGCACCAAGTCGGCCACTGTCGGCTCTTGCACGCCTTCTTGGTCGGGATGCACACCCACCGTGCACCAGAAGTTGCTGTGCGCCGTGGCCAGGGCATGGACACGTTCGAACTCTTCAAGGGTGGTGCAGATGCACAAGGCGCGGTCCACGTCAGCCGCTGCCATCTCGCGCCGGATGTCGGCTATGCAGTCAAGCAGTTCGGGTGTGGCCAGATGGCAATGCGAATCAACAAACATACCAGCAGCGGACCCGATGCGGGCCGCGTCAGAGCGTTTGTGTGGGCTTGGCCGACGAGATGCTGGTGCCCAGCAATTCCTCTATCTTGGCCTTGAGCTGGCGCGACTTGTCGTCGTTGGGGAAACGCACACCAACGCCCTGGGTGCGGCCGCCAGACGCGTTGGCTGGCGTCAACCAAACCACCTTGCCGGCCACCGGAAAGCGCTGCGGGTCGTCGGGCAGCGACAGCAGCAGGTAGATGTCCTCGCCCAGCCGGTATTCACGTGTGGTGGGCACAAAGAGCCCGCCGTCGGTGAGCATGGGCATGTAGGCCGCATACAGGGCGCCCTTTTCGCGGAACACCAACTGGATGACACTGGGCCGCGCCGACGCAGCCGCAGGTGAGCCGGGCGCGGGGCCGGTGGGGGTAACCAACGGGCCGAGGCCGCCGGTGCGCGTGGGGGCACGGTCATTCATGTGGGGCTCAGTGTATCCAACCTGCGCGCACCAACAGGCCTGCGTGGCTGGGGTGCCGACAAGGCGTGGGCACCGGCCGTGACCAGTGCATCAATCAGCAAGCCTTCGTTCCAGGGGTGTTCGTCATGCCGGGCCACGCGGGCAAGCTCGTCCTGCCATGCGGCCAGGGCGGCCAGGCTTGCCGGCCCAAAGCTCTGCGCAGGAAAAAACCGCGGCGCCGCACCGCTGGCGTGCGCCATGGCGTCGTGGCAGACCTTGTGCAAAGCGTCTATGGCCAGCGGCAGGGGCCAGCCCGCCAAGGCGGCCGCGCGGCCGTGCGCCACCGCCTTTGGCAAGCTGGCCCAGGTTTCTGCATCGACGCCCGCTCGTGACAACGAGAGCGCGTCCAACGGCCGCCCACTGCACCCGGCCAACAGCAGCTCGGGCGACCTGACGCCCTGCCCGGCCAGCCAGGCCACGCCCGTGGCCTGGTCGGGCGTGGGCAGGCGCAGATGCTGGCAGCGGCTGCGCACGGTAGGCAGCATCAGGGCGGGGTCGGCGGTGCTGAGCAGCACACGGGTGCCCGGTGGCGGCTCTTCCAGCGTCTTTAGCAAGGCGTTGGCCGACTGCGTGTTCAGCGCCTCGGCGGGGTGCATCACCGCCACCTTGCCCTGGCCCCGCGCGCTGGTCTTGAAGACCCAGTCGATGACGCCACGCACCTCGTCGATCTTGATCTGCTTGCTGGGCTTCTTCTTGCTGTCTTCGCTGTCGGCCTTGTCGTCGGCCAGCGCCCAGCCGTGCTGGCGGCGCAGGGTTTCGGGCAGCAGCACACGCAAGTCAGGGTGCAGGTGCGACTGGATCAACCGGCAGCTGCCACAACGGCCGCAAGGCTTGGTGATGCCGGCGCCTTCACAGAGCCAGGCCTGGGCCAGCACCAGGGCAAACTCCATCGCTCCCACACCCGGTGTGGCGTGCAACAGCAGGGCGTGACCACGCTGCTGTGCCAAAGCGGCTGCCAAGGGCGCTGCCAGCCAGGGCAGCGGCAGCGTACCGTCTTCGCCTACCACCATGGGCGGCTCTGCACAGCGGCTTGCAACTGCTGCCACACGGCAGTGCGCGTCACGCGGGCGTCGATGCGGGCAAAACGCTGCGGGTCGGCCTGGCAGCGGCCGGCATACCCGGCGCTGACGCGCTCGAAAAACGCCAAGTCCTGCGTCTCGAAGCGGTCGGGGCTGCGCACCGCCGCGCGGCGTTCGGCAGCCGTGGCGGCGGGCAGGTCAAACCAAACGGTCAGGTCGGGTTGTCGGCCTTGTTGCACCCATTGTTCCAGCTGCGCCAGCACCGCCAGGTCAGAGCCCCGGCCGCCGCCCGGGTGGGCAGGGGTGGCGTCGGGGAAGCGGTCGCACAGCACCGTGGCCCCACGCGCCAGGGCCGGCTCGATATGTTGCACAAGATGGTCTCGCCGGGCCGCAAACACCACCAGGGCTTCGGTCAGCGTGTCCATCGGCGCGTGCAGCACCAGGTCGCGCAGGCGCTCGGCCAGCGGTGTGCCCCCTGGTTCACGTGTCACCACCACCTCACGCCCACGTTCGCGAACCCAGGCGGCCAGGGCATCGATGTGCGTGCTCTTGCCCGCGCCGTCGATGCCTTCGAAGGTGATGAATCGGCCAGGGCTCACCGGCCGGCACGCCGATAGGTGTTCACGGCGCGATTATGGTCGGCGAGGTTGTCGCTGAAGACGCTGCTGCCGTCACCGCGCGCCACAAAGTACAGCGCCTTGGTGGGCTGCGGGCGCACTGCGGCACGCAGCGAAGCCAGCCCGGGAAGCGCAATGGGCGTGGGCGGCAGGCCCGTGCGGGTGTAGGTGTTGTAGGGCGTGTCGGTTTGCAGGTCACGCTTGCGCAAGTTGCCGTCAAAGGCCTCGCCCAAACCGTAGATCACTGTCGGGTCGGTCTGCAAAGGCATGCCGATGCGCAGCCGGTTGACAAACACACCCGCCACCAGCCCCCGGTCGGCGGGCAGGCCGGTTTCCTTTTCGACGATGGACGCCAGCGTCAATGCGTCGTCGGCACTCTTCAAAGGTGTGTCGGGTGCGCGTTGGGCCCAGGTGTCGTCCAGGCGTTGCTGCAGCATGCGGTGGGCGCGCCTGAGCACGGTCAGGTCGCTGACCCCGCGGCTGTAGGCGTAGGTGTCAGGAAAGAAGCGGCCTTCGGCGGCCATGCCGGGTGCGCCCAGGGCGGCCATCAATTGCGCGTCGGTCATGCCGGCGCTGGCGGGCTTGAGGTGCGGCGCTTTGGCCAGCGTGGCGCGCAACTGGCGCAAGGTCCAGCCTTCAATGAAGCGCACATGCTCCAGCGTTTCGTCGCCCTGCACCAACTTGGCCAGCAGGCGGCGTGGTGAGGTGTTGGCGTCGATCTCATAGCTGCCGGCACGGATGCGACGCGCTTGGCCCGACCAGCGGAACCATTCATACAGCAGGCGTGGCGAGCTTTGCACCCCCGCGTCCACCCAGGCATTGGCAATTTCACGCGGTGTGGCGCCGGCTTCTATGGACAACTCGGCCGTGGGCCCGGCCAGGGGCAAGGGCCGCTCAAGCCACCACCAAGCCGCAGCGGCCAACCCACCGGCCACCAGCGCCAGCACCAAGGCCAGCGTGCCCAGCACGACCCCACCCTTCCGTAACCCCGCAGACCGACGCGCCATAAGCGGCTCATGATAATGGTGCGATGAGCCTCCACCCCCCCATCCTGCCCGCGCTGGAAGGCGCTGTCCGTCTTGCCGACTGGGGCGTCATTCGCGCCGTCGGCGACGACGCCCGCAAGTTCCTGCACGGGCAACTCACGCAAGACGTCGAACACCTGGAAACCGGTCACGCACGCCTGGCCGGGTATTGCTCGGCCAAGGGGCGGCTGTTGGCCACCTTCGTGATGTGGTGCCGCACGCCCGGTGAAGTGCTGCTGGCCTGCAGTGCCGACGTGCTGCCGACCGTGCTCAAACGGCTGCAGATGTTTGTGATGCGCGCCAAGTGCAAGCTCAGCGATGCCAGCGCCGAGCTACCGCTGTGGGGCCTGGCGGGCACGTCCACGCTGCAGTCACTGGGTGACGCCGCGTTGGCAACGCCCTGGGGACGTGGCGGCACCGAGGGCGCCGACACCATCCGCCTGCCCGATGCAGTGGTTGCCGGCACGGCCTTGCCCCGCCTGCTCTGGGCCGGCGGGGCGCCACCGGCCTTGCCCGAACTGGCCGCAGACACTTGGCGCTGGCTTGAAGTAAGGAGCGCCGTGCCGCGTGTGACGGCGGCCACCATGGAGCAGTTTGTGCCGCAGATGGTGAACCTGGAACTGGTGGGCGGTGTCAACTTCCAGAAGGGCTGTTACCCGGGCCAGGAAATCGTGGCGCGCAGCCAGTACCGGGGCACGCTCAAGCGCCGCGCCCAGGTGCTGGAAAGCGCTGTGGCGCTGGCACCAGGGCAAGAGGTCTTCAACGACAACGACCCCGAACAGCCTGCCGGCATGGTGGTGCTGTCCGGGTCGCTGCCCGGCGGCACCCACGCGGCGCTGGTGGAACTGAAGCTCGCCGCCCTGCACAGTGGTGCGTTGCATGCCGGCGCCGCCAGCGGCCCGCTGCTGACACTGGCCGCGCTGCCCTACGCCATGCCGGCCGAAGCGGCTTGAGCCGCGAGCTTTTCATCTACTGGCGCGTGGCACGGGCCGATGGCGCACGAGCCCGCGCGGCCGCACAGGCCATGCAGGCCGCGTTGCGCTTGCAGAACCCGCTGCTGGTGGCCTGCCTGTACCAGCGGGTTGAAGACAGCGGCGAAGCCGTGACGATGATGGAAACCTACCGCCTGCCCGGCGGCATTGGCCCTGAATTGCAGGCGTGGCTGCAGGCCGCTGGAAACAGCACCTTGGGGCCGCTTTGCCAGGGTGAACGCCACCTGGAAGTGTTTGAACCGCTGCACGGCGATTCAAGCCGAGATTGAGGCCAGCCGCTAAAGCGTGATTCGCATCTCCTGGTGCGCAATGCCCGCCTCCTCAAACTCCGGGCCGTGTGGCTGGTAGCCCGCACGCAGATAAAACGGCACGGCGCTGGTCTGTGCCTGCAGCATCACCTCAAGGTCACCCCGCTCTCGGGCGGCCTGCATCAGTGCGGCCAGCACCTGCCGCCCCAGGTGGCTGCCACGCACCGGGGCCAAGGTGGCCATGCGGCCGATCTTGCCCACACCCGGCCCGGCCACCAGCAAGCGGCCCGCCGCCACGGGCATGTCCAGGCGGTTGAAGGCCACGGCGTGCACGGCGTTGTCGTCGGCCGCGTCGCAAACCAGATCGGCCGGGATGCGCTGTTCGTCTACAAACACGGCATGGCGGATGCCGCGTGCGGCCGCGCCCAATGCGGCCCAATCGCCAAGCTGCACCTGCGACACGGCTTGCCCGGCCTCATAGGCCTGGAACAGGGCACGCAGCGGCGCCGGCACCGGGCGGCTGGTTTGCGTGGCGGGATCGGCAAACACGTAGACCAGTTCACCGTGCACCAGCCGCGTGTGGCCACGGAACGCCGCCGCGTGGAACACCAGCGACGAGTTGCCGATGCGGCCGCAGCGAATGCCCACGTCCAACACGTCGTCGTAGCGCGCCGAGCCTTCATATTCAAGCGTGGCCTTGCGCACGTACAGGTCGCCCTGCAGCCGCTCCATGGCCGCGTGGTAGGGCAGCGCCAGCGCACGCCAGTAGCCGGCCACGGCGGTGTCAAAGTACATGAGGTAGTGGCCGTTGAAGACGATCTTCTGCATGTCCACCTCGGCCCAGCGCACACGCAGCCGTTCGGTGAACCGGTAGCCGGCGTTGTGGTTGATGTCGTTCATGGTGTCTCCACTTGCATGAGGGCCGCTGCAGCGGCGTCCAGGGCCTGGCTGGCTTGCTTGATGGCGCGGCCCATCTTGATGAAATCGTGCGTGACGCCCCGATAGAGCTCCAGCGCCACCGGCACGCCGGCCAGGCGCAGGCGGTCGGCATAGGCCAGGCCTTCGTCCACCAGCGGGTCACATTCAGCCAGGATCACACAGGCCGGCGCCACACCGTCCACCTCCGCTTCCAGGGGCGCAAAACGCCAGTCCCTGCGGTGGTGGTGCGGCAGCGTGTGGTCAAACATCCAGGCGATGGTGGCCGCGTCCAGCAAGAAGCCCTGGGCAAAGAGCCGGTGCGACGCGGTGTCGGCGTGCGCCGTGGTGCCGGGCGTGATCAGCAGTTGCAGCGCCAGCGGCAAGCCCACATCGCGGGCGTGCAGCGCAGCCACGGCGGCCAGGGTGCCGCCGGCGCTGTCGCCACCCACCGCACGCAACGCGGCCACGCCGTGGCGTTGCGGATTGGCCGCCAGCGAACGCAGGGCCGCCCAGCTATCGTCCACGGCGGCCGGAAACGGGTGCTCGGGCGCCAGCCTGTAGTCCAGCGCCACCACGGCCCAGCCGCTGCGCAGGGCCAGTTGGCGGCACAGGCTGTCATGCGTTTCCAGGCTGCCAACGACAAAACCACCGCCGTGCATGTACAGCAGCGCGGGCCGGGCCTCGAGGCTGGCGCAGTACAAGCGCGCCGGGCGCAAAGTGCCGCCACCCCCGGGCAACTGCAGCGCCTGCACGCGGGCCAACGGCGCGCGTGGCAGGTCCAGCACCTCGGCGCCGGCTTCGTAGGCACGCCGCGCCATGGCCGGCGTCAGTGCATGCATGGGCGGCTGTTTGGCACGCCGGATGCGGCTCAACAAACCAGCCATCTGCGGGGTCAGGAGGTGTGTGTTCAAGGCGGGCGAGAGCATACTTTGCGGCCCCAACCTCCCCACCACACCACCGCTGGACACCCGCTCATGGCTCGCATCCTGTACCTCACGCAGATCGACATCGACCACGGCGCCGTGCGCCTGCTGCAGGCTGAATGCGAACGCATCGGCATGCGCCACCCGCTGGTCGTCACCGACGCCGGCGTGCGTGTGGCGGGAGTGTTGCAGCATGCCTTGGACGCGCTGGCCGAGGTGCCACACGCGGTGTTTGACCGTACACCGTCCAACCCCACCGAAGCCGCGGTGCGCGAGGCCGTGGCCGTGTTCCACCATGAGCGCTGCGACGGCCTCATTGCCGTGGGCGGCGGCTCCAGCATCGACCTGGCCAAGGGCGTGGCCATTGCCGCCGCGCATGACGGCCCGCTCAAGACCTACGCCACCATCGAAGGCGGCAGCCTGAAGATCAGCGATCGTGTGGTGCCGCTGATTGCCGTGCCCACCACCGCCGGCACGGGCAGTGAAGTGGCACGCGGCGCCATCATCATCGTCGACGACGGCCGCAAGCTGGGTTTCCATAGCTGGCATCTGATGCCCAAGGCCGCGCTGCTGGACCCTGAACTCACGCTCGGACTGCCACCCGGG
>CAZUKT010000060.1:0-558 GCA_964620975.1 uncultured Rubrivivax sp.
TCCGAACTCATCCTCACCCAACTGCGCGCCGAAGGCTACGAAACCAGCAAGACCTACGAAGGTGCTGACCTTGTCATCGTCAACACCTGCGGCTTCATCGACGACGCGGTGAAAGAAAGCCTGGACGCCATTGGCGACGCCCTGGCCGCCAACGGCAAGGTCATCGTCACCGGCTGCCTCGGCGCCAAGGCGGGTGACGACGGGGGCAACCAGGTGCTGGCCGTGACAGGCCCACACGCCACGCAAGAGGTGATGGACGCCGTGCACCTGCATGTGCCCAAGCCGCACGACCCTTTCCTTGACCTGGTGCCTGAAAGCCGCGGCATTGCCGGCATCAAGCTCACCCCGCGCCACTACGCCTACCTGAAGATCAGCGAAGGCTGCAACCACCGCTGCACCTTCTGCATCATCCCCAGCATGCGTGGTGACCTGGTGTCGCGCCCGGTGGGCGACGTGCTGTCTGAAGCGCGGGCGCTGTTTGAAAGCGGCGTGAAGGAGTTGCTGGTGGTCAGCCAGGACACCAGCGCCTACGGGGTGGACGTGAAGTACCGCACCGGC
>CAZUKT010000060.1:568-13000 GCA_964620975.1 uncultured Rubrivivax sp.
TTCTTTGACGGCCAGCCCGTGAAGACCCGCTTGCTGGACCTGTGCACGCGCCTGGCCGACCTGGCGGCGGCGCACGGCGCCTGGGTGCGGCTGCACTACGTCTACCCGTACCCGAGCGTGGACGAGATCCTGCCGCTGATGGCCGAGGGCCGCGTGCTGCCCTACCTGGATGTGCCCTTCCAGCACGCACACCCCGATGTGCTCAAACGCATGAAGCGCCCGGCCAGCGGTGAACGCAATCTGGAACGCTTGCTCAAGTGGCGCCAGGCGTGCCCGCAGATCGTGGTGCGCTCCACCTTCATTGCCGGCTTCCCGGGTGAGACCGAGGCCGAGTTCGAAACCTTGCTCGACTTCCTGCATGAAGCGCAGATCGACCGCGCCGGCTGTTTTGCCTATTCGCCGGTGAAGGGCGCCGCCGCGAATGACTTGCCCGGCATGCTGCCGCAAGCCCTGCGTGAAGAGCGCCAGGCGCGTTTCATGGCCGTGGCCGAAGCCGTGTCCACCGCCAAACTGCGCCAGCGTGTGGGTGCCACCATGCAGGTGCTGGTGGACCACGCCCCGGCGCTGGGCCGCAAGGGTGGCACCGGCCGCAGTTATGCCGACGCACCCGAGATCGACGGCGTGGTGCGCCTGCTGCCGCCTGAAAAAGCCAGCAAGACCTTGAAGGTGGGTGAATTCACCCGCGCCCGCATCGTGGCCACCGAGGGGCATGACCTCGTCGGCGTGCCGGTCTGATGCCCCACCCGTGGGCGGCCCGATGCGCCGCTGCCGGACAAGAAGAATCCTGAGGGCCGCCGCATGACGCAGCAAGATCTGAACACCGCACTGATCCACCACGCCTACGAACCGCCGGCCGGTTTTGCCGCGCCGCAGGTGGCTGTGCACAAGGCCAGCACGGTGATCTTTGCCGATACGGCGGCGCTGCGTGCACGCGATTGGCGCCGCCGCGACGGCTACACCTACGGCCTGCATGGCACACCCACCACGTTTGTGCTGGAGGAGCGCATTGCCACGCTGGAAGGCGGCTTGCAGTGCCTGCTGGTGCCCAGTGGGCTGGCGGCCATCACGCTGGTGGACCTGGCGCTGCTGAGCGCGGGTGACGAAGTGCTGCTGCCTGCCAACGTGTACGGCCCCAGCCGTGAACTGGCCAAACATGCGCTGGCGCGCTGGGGCATCACACACCGCCTGTACGACGCCATGGACGCCGCCGGCCTGGCTGCCATGATTGCCGACAAGACCAGGCTCGTCTGGCTGGAAGCCCCGGGCTCGGTGACCATGGAATTCCCCGACCTGGCGGCCCTGGTGCAGGCGGCCAAGGCGCGTGGCGTGCTCACGGCGCTGGACAACACGTGGGGCGCCGGCGTGGCGCTGCGCGGCTTTGATCACGGCATCGACATCGTCATGCAGGCGCTCACCAAATACCCCAGCGGTGGCGGTGATGTGCTCATGGGTTCGGTGTGCACGCGTGACCCCGCGTTGCACGAGCGGCTCAAGCTCGCTCACATGCACCTGGGAATGGGCGTGGGCGCCAATGACGTGGAACTGGTGCTGCGTTCGCTGGGCTCGCTGCCCTTGCGTTACGCCGCGCAAGACGCCGCAGGCCGCACGCTTGCCACCTGGCTGGGCACCCGGCCCGAGGTGGCACGGGTGCTGCACCCCGCCGTGGCCGGCTCACCCGGCCATGAGCACTGGCGCAGCCATTGCACTGCGGCGGCGGGCTTGTTTTCAGTGCTGCTGCAGGCGCGGTACAGCGCCGAGCAGGTGAACGCCTTTGTGGATGCGTTGCGGCTGTTCCGCATCGGCTATTCCTGGGCCGGGCCCATGAGCCTGGTGGTGCCCTATGAACTGGCCGGCATGCGCGATGACCGCAGCGGCCTGCAAGGCCACCTGGTGCGCTTTTCCCTGGGCCTGGAGGCAGTGGCCGACCTGCAGGCTGACCTGGCGCAGGCGCTTAGTTTCGCGCTGGCGGACTGATCGTCCACCAGGCCACTGTCAAGGCCCGCCGGGCCGGGTAAACAGCTGGATGCCCGATGCGGTGCCGTTGCCGGTAACCAAAATGGTGGACAGCAACAGGCCGTGCCCTTGTGAGCCCAAGAAGCTGCCACCAAAGCCGCTGGCCAGGGGCGCAAAGGCCACGCAGCCGGTGCAGGTGCCCGAGGTGAAATTGCCAGAAAACGGGCCCGACGCGATGCGGTTGTCATAGCCCGCCGTGCCATTGAGCCCGGCGAAGGTGAGGTTGCCGACGGCAAAACCAAGGTTTTGCAGCGTCACGTCGCGGCTGCCAAAGTTGACGTTGATGCTGCCCTGCGCACCCGGCAGCATGCCGGCCGTGGGCGTGAACGTGGCCGAGCCCGTGGTGGGCAGTGCGCGGGGCACGTCGCCAAACACGTAGTCCACGCGGCCCAGGCTGGGCAGTGCCACACCCGCCACCGTGATGGCCGCGCTGGCGCCCGGCGCTGAAAGCCACGATCCCCAATACACGGTGCTGTTGTCGGCCAGCACAGCGCTACCGCCAGGGCTGGCGGTGGCGGCCAGGCGCTGGGCCAGGAAATCACCGCCGCTGCCCACGGCATCGAGCACGCTGCCGCTGGTGCGGTATTTGTCGGCCTTCCATTCGCCCACGCTGGCCACGCTCAGCGGATTGCCTTGCGCCGGTGCGTAGCTGTAGGACAAACCGGCCACGATGCTGGGCAACAACTGGGTGCCCGACCCCGGCGGGTTGGTGGTGAAGTCATCGGCCGCCCGGGTGGCGTCGGCCGTGCTGGCCGTGGCCACCACAGTCTGCCCCGCCGCCATGGCTGCCACGGCACGGGCCAGGTCCACGGCAAACACGGCCTTGCCACGGTCCACGGCGGCACCGGCTGCGGCGGCCATCACGGCGCGCAACTGCAGGCCGCTGGACACGTTGACGTCGGGCATGGCCTGTTGCTGTTCAGCGGCCAGGCCAAAACCGGGGTCGAGTTCAGCGGCGCGGCGGAACTGCTCTTTGGCCTCGGCAAACTTGCCCTGGTCCTTCAGGTCCAGGCCCTGCGAGAAAGCGCGAAAGGCGTCGAGGTTGGTGGTCTGGAAACGCTCGATGCGCGCGCGCACCTCGGGGCTCAGCTGCTCCAGCGAAACGCCGGCCGAACGCAGGATGCCAAAGCTCATGGACTTCTGCGCACGGAACAGGGTGTTGATGTCGCCGCGCTCGGTGACCACACCCAGGCTCTTGCTGTTGCGGCTGTCGATGACGGCGCCTTCGAGCGTGAAGCTCTGCGCGCAGGTGGCGCCGCTGGACAGGGCCAGGGCCATGGCCAGGGCTGGGGCGGCAATGTGGTGAAGCGTGCGGTTCATCATTGCACCTCGAAGTTGCCAACCACCACTTTTTCGGCCCGCATCAGGCGGCCCGATCGCACGGCCGACGCGGTGTCGGCCAGGCCGCTGTCACCAAGCTTGGCTTCGTTGACGAGCAACTGCACCTTTTCTCGTTCCAGCACCTTCAGGCCCGGCACCTTGCTGAGGTCGGCAATGATCATGGCCGCCAGGCCCTTGGCCATGGCGCGGTAGGCCGGGTTGCCCTGGTTCACAAAGGCCTGCACGGCAATGCTGCCGGGTTCGGGTGGGGTGCCCACCACTTCGGCCTCGCGCGCCACGGCGCTGGCCACTTCTTGGCGCAACTGGCTGGACGCCAGCAGCGTCAGTGTCTTGGGCACCTCGCGGGCGGCTGCGCCTTCGGGGTCTTCCAGCGTGTATTGCTGCAGATGGCGCAGCGCGGCGTCGTTGTCCTGGCGCTTGAGTGCGATGAGCCCCAGGTAGTAGGGCACCACGGTTTCACCGGGTGCCACGCGGCGCACGGCTTCCAGCGCTTGCACGGCCACGGTGTCGTTGCCGTCGCGGAAGGCTTCCATGCCGGTTTTCAGCAGTGCGGCCACTTCACCGCGCACACGCACGGCGTCGGCCTGGTTGCTGGTGTCGTCCAGCAGCGCGGGCTGCACGGCCAGCACCTCGGGGCGTGTGTTGGCGGCAGGCCAGTGGAAGCTGCGGCCCCGCACCACGGCACGGCCGCCTTGGTATTCAAGCACTGCCTCGCCTTGCACCACACGGCCGTACAGGCCGGCGGGCAGGGCGCAACCGGCGGCGCAGGCCTGCAGCTTGAGGAAGCCGTTGGTGCGGATGCTGCGGTCGGCCAGGTCAATGCGCCAGACGTCGGCGTCGCTGGGGGGCTGCAAGCGCAGGCCACCGGCCAGCAGCACCACGGTGCGTGTGGTGTCGGCCGGCAGCCGCAGGCTGCTGCCGGGTGGCAGGGCCAGCAGGGTGCCGTCGGCCAACTTCAGCTGTGCATGGCTGTTGATGCCGGTGTGCAGGGTGCTGGCGGCGGGCACGTCCATGCCGGGGGAGGCGGCCGTGGCACCCAGGCGCACGTCGCCCTGGGCTTGCAGCAGGCGGGCTGTCTGCGCGTGTGCCGTGCCGGCCAGCGCCAGCAAGGTGCACAAGGCAAAGGCCAGAGCCGGCCGTATCGGCATGGGGCGGGTCGGTTCAGCGATGGGCATGTTGTTCCTCAAAACTGGTAACGCAGCTTGACGGCGGCCGACGCGCGGTTGCTGTCGTAAAGGTCCTGGTTGCTGCGGTTGGCCGTGTAGCTGGCTTCACCGCGCAACGACCATTGGTTGTCCAACGCGACGTTGACGAGCAGGTCGGCAGCCAGGGTGTCGTCGCGGCGCACCGTGCCGAAGGCCGCGTCGGTGCCACCAAAGTCTTGCCGATAGGCCGTGACGCCCAGCGTGACACGTGTGCGTTCGGCCGGTGAGGCGGCCGCAAACACACGCAGCAACGGCATCTTGCGGTCCAGGTCGGTGCTGCCCAACGCGTTGCCTTCTTGCGTGTAGCTCAGGCGGACACCGAAGGACGGCGCACCCGCCGCGTCGGCCAAAGTCTGCGTGAACATGCCGCCCAGCGTGGTGGCGCGGGCGTCGCGGTTTGCGTTGTCACGGGCGTGGCGCAATTCGCTGAACTGCGCAAAAGCCATGAACGACTGCTCGGCGCTGAGCGTGACATTGGCTTCGGTGCCCACCGCCAGCGTGTCGCGGTAGCGGCGGCCGCCCACGCGCATTTCGTTCACGCCCAAGGTGGCCCGCCACAGCGCGCTGCCGCTGAGCTGCGTAAAGCCGACGTTGAGCCCGCCGTTGCTGATGTCGAAGGCGTGTTCCTTGAAGTTGGCGCGGTGTTCCAGGTCGGCCCCGGCAAAGACCGAGAGGCGCTGGGTCACGCGCAAAAGTTGCTGGCCGCCCACGGCCAGGTGGGCAAAGCTGTCGGGCACCTGTTTTGCGTTGTCGTCGATGCTGGCGCTGCCAAACACGATCTGCATCTCGTCGCGGAAGGTGCCGCCATTGACGTTGTTGTCGTGGCCCAGTCCGGCTTCGGCATACACACGCGCGGCGGCGCGCGTGCTGCCCGATTCACGCAGTTGCATGGCTTGCAGGAAGCCGTTGATGTTGGCCCGCACCCCCGCGGGTGGGTTGTAGCGCAGCACAAATTCAAACTCGGCCCGGGCGCGTGTGAATTCGCCGAGCAAAAAGTAGCCGCGCGCCAGTTCCAGCCGGGCGCGGTCATTGGCGGGCACGGCGGCCAGGTGGCGTTCAAGTGCCAGCAGGCCTTCGGGCACGCGGCCCACGTTGATGGCGGCCACGCCGTACAAGAAGTCAAAGTGCACGTCGCCAATGAGCTGCGGGTTGGCCTGGGCTGTCTGCCAGGCCTGCGCAAACTGGCTGGCTTCAACCTGGCGCCGCATGTCGTCCAGCGGCGCGGCGTGTGCGCCCAGGGCGGTGGCACCCAGCAGCGCCGCCGCCAGGCACAGCCCGGCACTGCGTTGGCGCCAAGCGTGTGCGGGCCGGGACGGGTGGTGTTTTTGCATGGTCATCAGCTTGGGTCTTGCGGGCAGACGCATCGGGATCATGGCTTGGGTGCTTGCGCGGGCGCTGCCACTGGCACAAGTGCTGGCGCGGGGTTGCCGCCTTGGATCAAGCGTCGCAGTTGCGGGTCCAGCGACAGCAACGGCAAACGCAGCAAGTCTGGCAGCGTGATGCGGCGGTTGTCACCACCGAGCAGCAAGCGCAGATCGTCGGCATTTGGCGGTGCGGGTGGGCTGTCGTCAGCGCCCGTGCCGGTGCTTGAGCTTGGCGGTGCCACCACCGGCCCGCCCAACGGGCTGGTCTGGGCCTTGGCGCGCTCCAGCGCCTCGACCGTGCGTGCCACTTCGGCTGGGTCCAGCACCACGCCAAGGCCACCGCCGCCCGTGTTGCCGCCGGTGTCGGCATCGGCAAGGCGCGGTGGCGTGGGCAGCACGATGAGCAGGCCGCTCAGGTAGCGCACGTCATAGTTGCTGAGGCTTCCAGGCCCAAACACCGCGCCGCTGGGCGTGAGTTCGTACACCGAGCCACCCGGTGCATTGGCGCTGTCGGCAGGCGCTGCCAGCGTCAAGCCGGTGATCAGGTCGCCATTGACCAGGCCACCCGCGTTGACGCTGTAGCCAAAGCTGGCGGGGTTGGCTTCGTCGGCATAACGCATCAGGCTGCGGCTGGCCACGGTCAGCGGCCGGGGTGACACGGCCAACTGGCCCGCCTGATAGCTGAGCACGTAGTTGCCGGGGCTGAAGCTGCCGCCGCTGGCGCCACTGGCTGTGACGGCGTAGGGCGAGCCCGCCACGCCGGCGGTGGCCGCAGCGCCAGCGCTGGCCAGCGTGACACCCGCGATGGTTTCACCCGCCACCAGCCCGGCCACGCTGAATTCGCTGCCCGTGAAGCTGAGTGTTTCGCCGTAAACCTTGGCCAACGACGCGGCCGTGACGGTGGCCGGTGCGGGCGCGATGGTGGCCGTGGTGGCCACCGTGGAGGCGCTGAGCTGGTAGTTGGCGGCGTCGCTGCCACTCAGAGACAGGCCGCTGGCGGTAACCGCCTTGTCCACACCCGCGTTTTTGTCGGCAAACGTGGCGCTGGTGGCCGCAAGCGCCAGCGTGTCGCCCGCCACGCGGTTGTCTTGCAGCGTGATGCTGGCGCCTGTATCGCCGTTGTAGACCTTGCCCACGGCACTGAGCGTGGGCGTCAAGGGCCGCTGCGCAATGTTGACGCCAAGCGCACTGTCGGCCACCGTGTAGTTGGCTGCGTCGGCACCGGCCAGCGAAAGGCCGGCCACCGACACGGGCTTGGCCGTGCCGGCATGTTTGTCGGCCACGCTGCCGCTGACACCACTGGTTTGCAGTTGCAGGTCGTCGCCCGTGAGCGTGCCGCTGATGCTGCCGCCGCTGGTGTTGATGGCCACCCGTGTGCTGCCGTCGTAGACACGGTCCACCGCGTTCACGCCTTGCAGCGTTACCGCGCGCGGCGCGATGTTGACGGTGACGCCGGCCGTGCCTGCAATCTGGTAATTGACGGCGTCGGCACCCTCCAGCGTCAAGCCGCTCAGCACCACCGCCTTGTTCACGCCGGCATTCTTGTTGGCCATGACGCCGCTGCTGGGGCCGCCGGTGGGCACTTGCACGGTCACCAGGTCGCCGGGAATCACGTCGGCGGTGGGTACGTTGATAGGGCCCACCACGCTGATCTGCACGCCGGTGTCGCCGTCGTAGACACGGTCCACTGCAGCCACGCCGGTCAGCGTGGATACGTTCAGCGGCCGGGGCGTGACGCTGGCGGTGGTGGTGCCGCTGCTGGAGGTGAGGCTGTAGTTGCCGGCGTCGGCGCCGGTCAGCGTGATGCCACTGACTGCCACGGCCTTGTCGCTGCCCACGTTCTTGGCGTTGGCACCGTCAAAGGTGGCTGTGGCGGTGTAGCCCAGGGCGTCGCCAGCAATGGCGTCGGTGCTGCCGGCCACCACCGGGGCGGTGGTGTTGCCGTCATACACCTTGGTGCCGCCGGTGTAGGTGGCCGTCAGGGGCCGCGGCGTGATGCTGGCGGTGGTGGTGCCCGTGGGGTTGGCCAGGCTGTAGTTGCCGGCATCGGTGCCGGTGAGGCTGGCACTCTGCACGGCCACGGCCTTGGCCACGCCGGCGTTGCGTGCGCCTGTGCCGGTAAATGCACCGCTGGCGCTGATGGCCAGGCTGTCGCCGTCAATCACGCCGCCGGCCGCGCCCGTGGCCGTGGCCGTGGTGCCGCCGTCGTAGACCTTGTCCACGCCGCTGTAAATGGCCGTCAACACCTTGGGTGCGATGTCCACGGTGACGCCGGTGGTGGACGTGATCTGGTAATTGCCCGCGTCGGCCCCGTCCAGCGTGAGCCCAGCCACCACCACGGCCTTGGCCGTGCCCACGTTCTTGTTGGCCATGGTGCCGGTGGTCTGGCCGGCACCGGGGGCGGTGACGGTGACCACGTCGCCATCGATCACGGCGCCTGGAGACGGTTGTATGGGCCCGGTGGAGGTGATGAGCACTTCGACCGAGGCCGTGCCGTCGTAGGCGCGCGGCGTGGCGGTGACGCCGGTGAGGCCGTCCACACCCAGCGGCCGGGGCGTGACGCTGGCGGTGGTGTCGGCGGTGGTGGCGGCCAGCGTGTAGTTGCCGGCGTCGCTGCCAGTGAGGGTGATGTCGCTCACGGCCACGGCCTTGCCGCTGCCCACGTTTTTGGCCCCGGCGCCGGTGAAGCTGGCGCTTTGCGACAGGCTCACGGTGTCGCCCGCCACCAGCCCGCCGGCACTGCCGGCCACGGGCGCCGTGGTGCCACCGTCGTAGACGCGGCTGCCGCCGGTGTAGCTGGCAGTCAGGGTCTTGGGTGTGATGTCGCCACTGGCGCTGCCGGTGGTGTTGCTCAGGGTGTAGTTGCCGGCGTCGGTGCCGCCCAGTTGCGCGCCGAGCACGTCAATGGCCTTGCCATTGCCCACGTTCTTGGCGCCCGTGCCGGTGTAGACGCCGGTGCCCGCAATGCTGAGGCTGTCGCCCAGCACCATGCCGCTGGAACTGCCCGTGACGGTGGCCGCCGTGCTGCCGTCGTAGACCTTGCCCACGCCGGCATACACCGCCGTGATGGGCTTGGCCGAGATGTCCACCAGCACGCCGCTCGTGGCCGTGATGACGTAGTTGGGCGCATCGGCGCCGGCCAGGCTCAGGCCGTCCACAGTTACTGCCTTGCCGGTGCCCACGTTTTTGTTGAGCAGCGTGCCCGTGGTGGGGCCCGCACTGGGCGCGTTGACGGTCACCACGTCACCGTCAACGATGTCGGCCATGTTGGGCGTGATGGGGCCGGTGGCGGCCACCATCACCTGCACCACGGTGCTGCCGTCGTAGACACGGTTGCTGGCGGTCACGCCCTGCAGCCCGTTGATGCCCAGCGGCTTGGGCGTGATGGCGCCTCCGGTGACCGCTGTGGTGCCTGCAAGCGTGTAGTTGCCGGCATCGGTGCCGGTGAGCGTGATGCCACTGACCTGGATGGTTTTGTCGGCGCCCACGTTCTTGCCGCCCGTGAAGCTGGCGCTCTGGCTGAGGCCTATCACGTCGCCGGCAATGAAGCCGCCGGTGGAGCTGCTGACGGGCGCGGTGGCGTTGCCGTCGTAGACCTTGCCGGCGCTGGTGTAGCTGGCCGTGACTTGTTTGGCCACGATGTCGCCGGTGGCGCTGCCCGTGGGGTTGGCCAGCGTGTAGTTGCGCGCGTCGGTGCTGCCCAGTTGCGCACTGAACACATCAATGGCCTTGCCCGTGCCCACGTTCTTGGCACCCGTGCCGGTGAACACACCGCTGCCGGTGATGGACACGCTGTCGCCACCCAGCACCCCCGCCGAGCTGCCCGTGACGCTGGCGTTGACGCCGCCGTCATACACGCGGTTGACGCCGGCGTAGGTGGCCGTCAGCGCCAGCGGGCTGATGTTGACGGTGATGCCGGCCGTGCCCTGGATGCGGTAGTTGGGGGCGTCGATGCCATCCAAAGTAAGGCCGCTGACGGTGACGACCTTGCCATTGCCCACGTTCTTGTCGGCCATGACGCCGGTGGTGATGCCACCGTTGGGCACGGCCACGGTCACATCGTCGCCAAAGACGATGTCGTTGCTGTTGGGCGCCAGCGGCACATTGGCCGGCACGTTCACGCTCACGTCCACCATGCTGTCGTAGACGCGGTCGGTGGCCGTCACGCCGGTGAGGCCGCTGATGGTGATGCCCTTGGGCGTGACGTTGCCGGTGGCGCTGGCGGTGGTGTTGCCCAGCTGGTAGTTGCCGGCATCGGCGCCGGTGAGCGTGATGCTGCTGATGGCGATGGCCTTGCCATTGCCCACGTTCTTGGCGGCTGCGCCCGTGAATTCGGCGGTCTGGGCGGTGGCCAGGTCGTCGCCATTGATGGCGTTGGCCAGGTGTTCGGTCACGGGTGCGGCCACGCCGCCGTTGTAGACCCGCGTGCCGCCGCTGAAGCTGGCCACCAGTTCGCGTGGTGTGATGCTGGCGCTGGTGGTGCCGCTGGGGTTGGCCAGCGTGTAGTTTTCGCGGTTGGCGCCGGTGAGGAAGGCGCCGCTCACGGCCACTTCCTTGTTGTTGCCCACGTTCTTGGCGCCGGTGCCGGTAAAGCTGGCCGGTGCATTGAAGCCCACCGTGCCTGCGTCCACACCCAGCAAGCCGGCGGCGCTGACCTGCAGCTGCGCGGCGGCGGTGCCGTCATAGACCTTGTCCACGCCGGTGTAGCTGGCCGACAGCGACAGCGGCGTGATGCTGACGTTGAGGCCTGCTGCGCCCACCACCTGGTAGTTGCTGGCCGCGTTGCCGGTGATGGCCAGGCCCGTGACCTGCACGGCCTTGCCCACGCCCACGTGGCGGTCGTCCATGTCGCCGGTGGTGATGCCGCCCTGGGGCAGGCTCACGGCCACCTGGCCGATGTCGGCGGCCACCACGTTGCGGGTGTCCACCGTGGCATTGGCCACGTTCACGGCCACCGTGGTGGTGCCGTCGTAGACACGGCCACTGGCCGTGATGCCGGTTATGCCCAGCGGGCGCGGCGTGATGGTGGCCGACGCGGTGGCGCTGTTGGCCGCCAGGCTGTAGTTGCCGGCGTCGGCGCCCGTGAGCGTGATGCCGCTGACGGCCACCGGCTTGTTGACACCCGCCGAGCCGTCACCACTGAAAGCGGCAGACTGTGTAAAGCCCACGGCGTCACCGGCAATCAGCTGCAGCGAACTGCCCTGCACCTGCACGCTGGTGTCGGCCACGCCGTTGTAGACACGGTCAACGCCGGTGTAGAGCGGCGTCACCAGCTTGGCCGTGATGTCGGCGGTGGTGGTGGCGGTGGTGGCCGACAGCGTGTAGTTGGGTGCGTCAGCACCGCTGATGGTGATGCTGCTCACGGCCACGGGCTTGGCCGTGCCCGCGTTGCGGCCGTCGCCGCCGCTGAAGACGGCGCTCTGCGCGAAGCTGACCACGTCGGTGCCGACGATGTCGATGGAACTGCCCACCACCGTGGCGCTGATGCCGCCGTTGTAGGCGCGGTTCACACCCGCGTAGCTGGCCGTCAGTGGCTTGGGCGTGATGTCGGCGGTGATGCCGCTGCCGGCCAGGTCGATGCTGTAGTTGGGCGCGTCTGCGCCTTGCAGTGACAAGCCCGTCACCGTCACGGGTTTGGCCGTGCCCACGTTCTTGTTGGCCAGCGTGCCGCTGGTCACGCCGCCATTGGGCTGGGCCACCGAGACCACGTCGTCAACAATGAAACCTGTGCTGGTGACGTTGTTGGCGCTCACGGCCACCTGGGTGCTGCCGTCGTAAGCGCGGCTGGTGGCCGTGATGCCACTGAGCGTGACCGCCTTGGCCGTGATGCTGGCTGTGGTGGTGGCCGTGGTATTGGCCACCGTGTAGTTGGCCGCATCGGTGCCGGTGAGGCTGATGCCCGACACGTCCACAGGCTTGCCGGTGCCCACGTTCTTGGCGCCTGTGCCGGTGTACACCGCAGTGGCGGCCACGCTCAGCACGTCGTTGCCATAAACGCCGGAGGCGCCGCGGTTGAGGTTGGCCGTGGCGTCGGCCGTGCCGTCATAGACCTTGGCCACGCCCGTGAAGGCCAGCGTCACCGGCTTGGCCGAGATGGTGGCCGTGGTGGTGCCCTGGCCGGCGTTGACGAAGTTGTAGTTGGCGGCGTCGGCGCCTGAATACAGGTAGTCGTAGGTGATGGCCACGGGCTTGTCGGCGCCCACGTTCTTGGCTCCGGTGCCCGTGAAGTGCGTGTAGCCGCAGCTACCACCGCAGGCGTTGGTGTAGAAGACCACCGCGTCGCCCAGGATGATGTCGGCGGAGCTGGCCACGGCACGCGCCGAGGTGCCGCCGTCGTAGACCTTGCTGATGCCCGCGTAGGTGGCCGTGAGGTCCTTGCGGGCGTCCTGGATGTCCCCGCCGAACTCCTTTCCGCTCTGGGTCATCTGCTTGCCGGTCTCGATCTCGTCGTCGATGCGAACGTTGCGCAGGTCGGGGGCCCGGCCCTCCCTGACAGAGCGCAGCACCTC
>CAZUKT010000060.1:13010-13784 GCA_964620975.1 uncultured Rubrivivax sp.
GTCGCTTTGGAAACGGATGTCGTCCCCTTGCACGATGCCGCTGCCTGTCGCGCTGGTAATGATCTGGCTCGTGCCGCCGTTGTAGACCCGGTCACTGGCCGTGTAGGAGACGCTCGTTTCCCTCGGGGCAATGTCTACCGTGACGCCGTTGGCGCCGCTGGTGAGCGTGTAGTTGCCGGCGTCGTTGCCTGTGAGCGTGAGGTTGGGCACCGTCACGGCTTTGTTGGTGCCGGCGTTCTTGTCGGCCATGGTGCCGACGACCGTGCCCGATCCGGGCAGCGACACCGTCACATCGTCAAGGCCGATCACGGCGCTGGTGTCCACGGTGGCGCTGGCCACATTCACAGCCACGTCGCGGGTTTGGTCGTAGACGCGGTTGGTGGTGGTGATGCCTTTGACCACCAGTTCCACCGGGCTGATGGTGCCGTAGGTGGTGGCAGTGGTGTTTTGCAGCGTGTAGTTGGCCGCGTCGGTGCCCGTGACGGTGATGCCGCTGACCGTGATGGTCTTGCTGGCCAGGTTGCCCGCGTTGTCGCGTGCCACGTTCTTGTCGGCAAAGGACATGTCGGTCCAGGCCGCCAGCAGGTCGTCGTTGCCGTAGGCGTTGGACATCGACACCCGCACAGTGGCCGTTGCGCCGCCGTTGTAGATGCGGTCGGTGCCTGTGGTGCGGCTGGCGAACACCGTCAAGTTGCGTGGCAGCACGTTCACCGTCACGGTGCCGGCCTGCACGGTGTAGTCGAGCACCGTGTTGGCCCACTTCCGGTAGCGGCG
>CAZUKT010000061.1:0-2325 GCA_964620975.1 uncultured Rubrivivax sp.
CAGCACGTCAAAGCTCTGCGGGTCGCCGCGTGCGCAAAGGCCGCCTGGTTCTTCGCGTTTGGTGCCAAAGCGCTGCACCTCGCTCCAGCAGCCGCGCGCCAGCACACGCTTGATGGCCTCGTCGCGGGCGTTCACCACCAGGCGGCCCGCGCCGGGCACGGTGCGCACGAGGTGATGGAACTGCGTCTCGATGGCGGCCAGGTCGGCAAAGATGTCGGCGTGGTCGTGTTCAAGGTTGTTGAGGATGGCGGTGCGCGGCCGGTAGTGCACAAACTTGCTGCGTTTGTCGAACAGCGCGGTGTCGTATTCGTCGGCCTCGATGACGAAGTGCCGGCCCGCGCCCAGGCGGGCCGAGATGCCAAAGTTCAGTGGCACGCCGCCCACCAGAAAACCGGGGTTCAGGCCGGCTTGGTCCAGCATCCATGCCAGCATGGCCGTGGTGGTGGTCTTGCCATGCGTGCCGGCCACGGCCAGCACGTGCCGGCCCTGCAGGACGTGTTCCGCCAGCCACTGCGGGCCGCTGGTGTAGGCCGCTCCGGCGTTGAGGATGGCTTCCATCAGCGGGTTGCCGCGAGTCACCACATTGCCAATGACAAATACATCCGGCGCCAGCGCCAACTGCTCGGGGCCAAAGCCTTCAACCAACTCGATGCCCAGCGCACGCAGTTGCTCGCTCATGGGTGGGTAGACGCCGGCATCGCAGCCGGTGACCTTGTGCCCTGCTTCGCGGGCCAATGCCGCCAAGCCACCCATGAAGGTGCCGCAGATGCTGAGGATGTGGATGTGCATGGCGCGCGTGTTCAGCCCTGCAGCGCCTGCAAGGCCTCGCGGGCGGCCTGCACCGTGGTGGCGATGTCAGCCACCGTGTGGGCTGCGCTGACGAACCCGGCCTCGTACAGCGCCGGTGCCAGGTACACACTGCGGTCGAGCATGCCGTGGAAGAAGCGGTTGAAGCGTTCTTTGTCAGTGGCCATGACCACGCCGTAGTTCTGCGGCAGTTCGCTCGCAAAGAAGAAACCGAACATGCCACCTTCGCTGTCGCCCACCAGCGGCACGCCGGCGTCGCGGGCGGCGGCTTCCAGGCCCTGCACCAGCGACTGCGTGCTGGCCGACAGCGCTTCATAAAAGCCCGGCTTGCTGATTTCATTCAGCGTGGCCAGCCCGCAGGCCGTGGCCACCGGGTTGCCGCTGAGCGTGCCGGCCTGGTAGACCGGGCCCAGCGGGGCGAGCCGGCTCATGATGTCCTTGCTGGCACCAAAAGCAGCCAGCGGCATGCCGCCGCCGATGACCTTGCCAAACACGCTCATGTCGGGCTTGAAGCCCGGGATCAGCTTGGCGTAGACGCTTTGAGCGCCACCCAGGGCCACGCGGAAGCCCGTCATCACCTCATCAAACACCAGCAGCGCGCCATGTTGGGAGCACAGCTCGCGCAGCTTGCGCATGAAGGGCACCGAGGCGCGCACAAAGTTCATGTTGCCCGCGATGGGCTCGAGCATGACGCAGGCGATCTCGTCGCCTTGCGTGGCAAAGACTTCTTCGATCTGTGCGAGGTTGTTGTACTCCAGCACTAGCGTGTGCTTGACCACGTCTTCGGGCACGCCGGCACTGGTGGGGAAGCCAAAGGTGGCCAGCCCCGAGCCGGCCTTGACCAGCAGCGCGTCGGCATGGCCGTGGTAGCAGCCCTCGAACTTGATGATCTTGTTGCGGCCGGTAAAGCCCCGCGCCAGCCGCAGTGCGCTCATGCCCGCTTCGGTGCCGCTGCTGACCAGGCGCACCTGCTCGACGCTGGGCACCAGGCCAATGATGGCTTCGGCCAGTTCAATTTCCCGCTCGGTGGGTGCGCCGAAGCTGAAGCCGTCCAGGGCGGCCTTTTGCACGGCTTCAAGCACGGCCGGGTGGCCGTGGCCCAGGATCATGGGGCCCCAGGAGCCGATGTAGTCGAGGTAGCGCTTGCCCTCGGCGTCCCAGATGGCAGGGCCCTGGCCCCGCGTGATGAAGCGTGGCGTGCCGCCCACGGCGCGAAAGGCGCGCACCGGCGAATTGACGCCACCGGGGATGACGCGCTGGGCGCGCTGGAACAGCTCTTCGTTGGTCTTCATCGGATCAGGCTTGTCTGGGTTTGGCAAACCGGCCCGCGTGGGGCGGGTGCGGTTCACGGGTGCGATCAGTGAACGCGGCGCGGCGTGTTCTTGCTCTTGGGGTCTTCCGGCTCGGGCTCGGGCAAGCCACCTTCGGGGCCGTCTTCTTCGTCGGCCGGAGGCATGGCCCAGAAGAAGCGGTCGGGCACGATGTGACCCATGCCGGGCCGAAAGCCCGCATACAGGC
>CAZUKT010000061.1:2335-13678 GCA_964620975.1 uncultured Rubrivivax sp.
GGCGGCCTGCAGCTCGCCCCCTGCCGCCAACAAGGCCGCCAGGGCAGCCGCCAGGGTGTCGCCTGCACCCACGAAGCTGGTGTCAAAACGCTCGAACTTCTCGCCTGCAATGGCGCCTTGCGGGCTGGCCAGCACGTTGTCGATGAACTGCTCGGCGCCCTTGCTGGCCAGCATCACCCCGGTGACGAGCACATAGCGCGTGCCGTGCTCGCCGGCGGCCACGGCCAGTTCACGGGCCGACGGCGGGCGTTCGCTGTCCCATTCGGGCAACAAGAAATCTTGCAGCGTCTTGTGGCTGCCCACCAGCACTTCAGTGGCCGGCAGGATGAGTTCGCGGAAGGCGTCGAGGTAGGGCTGAAGCTGGTCTTCTTCCATCCAGCTCAGGTTGTGAAGGTAGCTGACGAGCGGGATCTCGGTGTAGTCGCTCAGTATTTCGGCCACCGCGCTCACGTTGTCGGCGTTGCCCAGGAAGCCGACCTTCCAGCCGGCGATGGTGACGTCTTCAAGAATCGTGCGGGCTTGTTCGGCCACGGCGTCGGCGTCGATCTCATGCTGGTCAAAGATGTCGGCCGTGTCGCGCATGACGACCGATGTGACGATGGGCAGCGCGTGCGCACCCATGGCTGCAATGGTGGCAATGTCGCCAGCCAAGCCGCCAGCGCCGCTGGGGTCGCTGGCGTTGAAGCACATCACGCAGGCCGGCGGTGTGGGTTCTGACGCCGGGCCTTCAAGGGTTGAGGCCGGTGTGGGTTCGGGAATCATGCAGGGGCCTTGGCGCTGGAGTCGGCGCGGGGTTGTGGGGCAGGGGCGTGCGCTTGTGGGTTGCCGGCGCAGGGCGTTGCCGCTGAACCTCTAGCGGTACTTTGGAAACGATCTGTAGGTACTGACAATTACTCGAAAAACTTCCAAGTTGCGTGGCTACAATCCGCGTCCATTGTAGTGAGGTGACAGTCTGACCGTGAGCGAACCGCGAACCTGGATGTGCCTTATCTGCGGCTGGATCTACGCCGAGGCCGATGGCGATCCCGAGCACGATATCCCAGCCGGCACGGCTTGGGCCGACGTGTCCATGAACTGGACATGCCCGGAGTGTGGTGCGCGCAAGGAAGACTTCGAGATGGTCCAGATTTGACACTCTGCGTGCGGCACCCAGCCGCGCGTTGCAAGTTTTCTAGGAGAACCGCGCTTGGAGATTCAGGGGCCTGACCAGGGCGCGGCCGCAGTGGCAGGCGCCAAGGTGCTTGTTATTGACGACAGCAACACCATTCGCCGCAGCGCCGAGATTTTCTTGCGCCAGGGCGGGCACGAGGTGGTGCTGGCCGAAGACGGCTTCGATGCGCTCGCCAAGGTCAATGACCACGACCCCGAGCTCATCTTCTGCGACATCCTCATGCCGCGGCTCGCCGGCTACCAGACCTGCGCTATCATCAAGCGCAACCCGCGTTTTGCGCATGTGCCCGTGATCATGCTGTCGTCCAAGGACGGGTTGTTCGACAAGGCCCGTGGCCGCATGGTCGGCTCAGAGGACTACCTCACCAAGCCCTTCACCAAAGACCAGCTCCTGCGTGCGGTGGAGTCCTACCGCCGCAGCGCCACCTGATGGGCGTGTCTTCGGCGACAAGCCTTGGCGCCCGCACCCACAGCGCAACGGCCACAAGCGCAAGGACGATTTGATGCCCATCCAGAAAATCCTCATCGTTGACGACTCCAAGACCGAGCTCTACCACCTGACCGACGTGCTGGGCAAGCGGGGCTACAGCGTGCGCACCGCCGAAAACGGTGAAGAAGCCATGCGGCGCCTGGGCGAAGAAAAACCCGACCTGATCCTCATGGACGTGGTCATGCCGGGGCAGAACGGTTTTCAGCTCACGCGCAGCATCACCCGTGACCCGAGGTTTGCCGATGTGCCGGTGATCATGTGCACCAGCAAGAACCAGGAAACCGACAAGGTCTGGGGCATGCGCCAGGGCGCTCGCGATTACATCGTCAAGCCCGTCAACGGCGACGAACTCGTGGCCAAGATCAAGGCCTTCGACTGATGTCGGCGCGCCTGACACCCACGCCAGACGGCGCCTGACATGGCCAACAGAGAAGCCCTGCGCGAACTGCAAAGCCGGCTGGCCACGCGGCTGCAACAAGCGCGCACCGAAGCCCGGCCGCAGTCCTGGCTGGCCATCGAATGCGCCGGCCAGGGGCTGCTGGTGCCACTGCCCACTGCGGGTGAAATTTTTCCCGTGGGCACGCTCTTGCCGGTGCCGCACACGCAGCCCTGGTTCATGGGTGTGGCCAACCTGCGTGGCGGCCTGCATGGCGTGGCCGACCTGGCGGCGTTTCTGGGCTTGCGCGCGCCGCTGTCGCGAGACGCCGTGCGTGAACACGCCCGGCTGCTGGCCTTCAACGCCTCGTTTGGTTCGCACTGTGCCGTGCTGGTAGACCGCCTCGCCGGGTTGCGCAGCGCGGGCCAGCTGACGGCCGACACCGCCACCGAAGAGGCTCGCCCTGCCTTTGCAGCGCGCAGCATGCTCGACGCCGACGGCCGCCGCTGGCATGAGGTCGACCTGGCCGCTTTGGCGCGCGATGAGCAGTTTCTGGCCATTGCCGCATGATGTGGGGCGACACGCGCCCCACCGGTGCTGCCCGCAGCGCACCGGTCAACACGCTATGAAGAGGACGACATGAGCTTCCTGGACAGAATCAAGAGCCCCGGCCGCGCCAAGACCGCCGCTGACGCCGACTCTTCTGCGCCGCCGTTGCCCTTTGACGAGTTGTCGCCACCAGACAACCCGATGGAAGCGACCGAACGCCTGGGCCACAGCACGCTCACGCCAGCTGTGCAGCGCGCTGACCAGGACGATTCGTCCATCATCTCCGAGGCGGCGCCGTCTGAATTGGCTGCCGAATACACCGAGACCCGCACACAGGGCGGCGACGACGCCGAGGCGTTCTCCAGCGGCCTGCCGGTTATCGGTGCGTGGCCACTGGCGCGCCAGCAGCGGGCCCTGGTCTTCATGTTCGGCCTGGGGCTTGTGGGTTTGTTGCTCGTGGCCGTGCTGGCGCTCAATGCCAGCGGCCGCAGCGCGTCACAGGTGGCCGCTGCGGGCCAGGCCACCACGCAGTCACAACGGCTGGCCAAGTCGGTGTCGCAGGCCCTGGTGGGCAATGCCGCTGCATTCCCCGAGGTGAAAGAAAGCGCCGGTGTGCTGGCCGCTAACGTGCGCAGCCTGAAAAACGGCCAAGGCGCAGTGCCCGCCGCGCCTTCTGGCTTGCAAGAGCAGATCGACACCCTGCTGCCTTTGGTGGACCGTGCCGAAAAGAACGCCGCCGTGGTGCTGGGCCAGCAGAAGACACTGACACAGGTGGGGCAGGCGCTGCGCGCCATCAACCGCCAGAGCGCCGACTTGCTTGAAACCGCGGAGACCGTGTCGTCGCTCAAGCTGCAGGGCGGTGCTTCTGCGGCTGAACTTTCGGCTGTGGGCCAGCTTGTGATGCTGACGCAGCGCATTGGCAAAAGCGCCAATGAGTTTCTCACCACCGAAGGCGTCAGTGCCGAAGCGGTGTTCTTGCTGGGCAAAGACCTTAACTCGTTCCGCGAGATCGCCCAGGGCGTGATCGACGGCAATGCCGAGTTGCGTCTGCCCGGCACCAAGGATCCGCAGGTGCGCGAAAAGCTGCAACAACTTCTGAAGCAGTACGAGCAGACGCGCACTGAAGCCAGCGCCATCTTGGGCAACCTGCAAGGTCTCGTGTCGGTGCGCGAATCGCAGACCGCCATCGTCACCGATTCCGAACCGCTGCGTCGTGGCCTGGACGGCCTTCAGCAAGGCCTGGCCGACGAAGGCGGCCTGGGTGGCCTGCAACTGGCTCTGGGCGGACTGGCCGTGCTGCTGCTGCTGGCCGGTGGCTTGGGTTTGCTGCGCTTGTTCGTCATTGACCAGACCAGCCGCTCGCGCATGGCCGACGGCCAGCGCCAGGAAGCCGAGCGCCAGGAGCAAGAAGCCAAGCGCGTGAACGATGCCAACCAAGCGGCCATTTTGCGTTTGATGAACGAACTGCAAACGGTGGCCGAAGGCGACCTGACGCAACAGGCCACGGTGACCGAAGACATCACGGGCGCCATCGCCGACTCGGTGAACTACACCGTGGAAGAGTTGCGCAGCCTGGTGGCCCAGGTGCAGGACACGGTAGGCCGCGTGACCGACACCACCTCGCAAGTCGAGCAAACCTCCACCGAGCTGCTGGCCGCGTCCACAGAGCAACTGCGCGAGATCCGCGAAACAGGCGAATCGGTGCTGCAGATGGCCGGCCGCATCAATGACGTGTCGGCGCAGGCGCAGGAAACGGCCAGCGTGGCACGCCAGTCGCTGCGTGCGTCTGAGACCGGCCTGGCGGCAGTGCAAAACGCCATCGGCGGCATGAATTCCATCCGTGACCAGATCCAGGACACCTCCAAGCGCATCAAGCGGCTGGGCGAGTCGTCGCAGGAGATCGGCGAAATCACGGAACTGATTTCTGACATTACCGAGCAGACCAACGTGCTCGCGTTGAACGCGGCCATTCAAGCCGCCAGCGCCGGTGACGCCGGCCGGGGTTTCAGCGTGGTGGCCGAAGAAGTGCAGCGCCTGGCTGAACGCTCGGGCGACGCCACGCGGCAGATCGCTGCCATCGTGCGCACCATTCAGACCGACACGCAAGACGCCGTGGGCGCCATGGAGCGCAGCACGCAGGGCGTGGTCGAAGGCGCGCGGCTGTCTGACGCCGCAGGTGTCGCGCTGGGCGACATTGACCGCGTCACACGCGAGCTGGCCGACCTGATCAGCCGCATCTCGGCCGAAGCGCGCCGCGAAGCCGAAGAGGCCAACGTGGTGGCGGCCAACATCCAGCACATCTTCGCCGTGACCGAGCAAACTTCTGAGGGCACGCGTTCCACCTCGCAGATGGTGCGTGAGCTGTCGCGCACGGCCGAAGAACTGAAGGCCTCGGTGGCACGGTTCAAGATCGCCTGAGCGCCGACTCCGCAGCCTCAACGATGCAAGACACGATGGATTCCGACAGCGGCGCCAGCCACCACCCGATGGGCGAGGATCTCAGCGCCCTGGCCTGGGTTCATGGCGAGCTCAAACGTGCGCTGGAAACCGCGCACAAGGCCTTGCACCGCTACCTGAAAGAGTCTGAAGCCATAGGTGGCTCCGACGTCGGGTCGGTCGACCCGGCTGTGTTGCGCATGGCGCGCAACCAGTTGCACCAGGGCGTGGGTGCGCTGGAGCTCGTGGGTTTGCCGGCGGTGGCCGATGTGTTGCGTTCGGCCGAAACAGCCGTGCAGCGCATGGTGAACAAACCGGCGCTGGTGGACGCCAATGCAGTGGCCACCGTGGAGCGGGTGTCCTTTGCGCTGCTCGACTACCTGGCGCGCCAGTTGGCTGGCAAACCCGTGTCACCGGTGGCGCTGTTTCCGCAGTACCGCGCTGCGCTGCAGTTGGCCGGTGCCGACCGGGTGCACCCGGCTGATTTGTGGAAGGTGGATTGGCAGTGGTTCGAAGTGCCGGCTGATCCTTCAGCCACGGCACGCGGCGCCGACGACGACACCCGCACCGACATGGAAAAGCTGGTGCTGGCGCTCATGCGCCAGGGTGCCGGTGACAGCGGCCGGGGGTCGCTTGCGCGCATGAGCGACCTGTGCGCTGACCTGGGCGCCGGTGCGCGGCAGTTTGAAGGCGGCGGCCAGCTGGCCACGTTCTGGCAACTGGCGGCGGCCATGTTCGAAGCGCAGGCCACAGGCCTGCTGGGCAGCGACGTGTTCAGCAAGCGCATTGCCTCGCGCCTGCTTGCTCAACTGCGCATGAGCGTGCGTGGCCAGCGCGAGCTGTCTGACCGCCTCGCGCAAGACTTGTTGTTCTTCTGCAGCCATGCCAAGCCGCCGAATGCCGAACACCGCGCGCCGCGGCTGGACGCCGTGCGCCGCACCTGGCGCCTGGGTGACCACCCCACGGTTGACTACGACACACCGCGCCTTGGCCGTTTTGACCCGGCGGTGCTGCTGCTGGCCAAAAAGCGCGTGGCCGTGGCCAAGGATGCATGGTCGGCCGTGGCGGGGGGTGAAGAACACCGCCTGGCTGGCCTGGCCGAGCAGTTTTCGTTGGTGGGCGATTCGCTGACCAAGTTGTTCCCGTCCGGCGACGTGTTGGCGCAGGCGCTGCACACGGCCGTGGCGCAAACCGTGGCCAGCGGCACCGCGCCGCCGCCCGCGCTGGCCATGGAAGTGGCCACCGGCATCCTCTACCTTGATGCATCGCTGGACGACGGCGAACTGGACCAACCCGAGCTGGCCGGCCGCATACAGCGCCTGGCCCGCCGCGTTGACGAAGTGCGCATCGGCGCCGACCCGCAGCCGCTGGACATGTGGATGGAGGAGCTGTACCGCCGCGTCTCAGACCGCCAGACCATGGGCAGTGTGGTGCAGGAGTTGCGGGCGTCGCTGTCTGAAGTTGAAAAGCAGATCGACCAGTACTTCCGCAACCCGGCCGAGCGCCAAGTGTTGATTCCGGTGCCGGCGCAGCTGTCGTCCATGCGCGGTGTGCTGTCGGTGTTGGGCATGACCCACGCGTCGCAGGCGGTGCTGCACATGCGCGACGACGTCGATGCGCTGGCGCAGACGGAAGTCGACCCGGCGCGTGCCATACAGGCGGGTACCTTTGACCGCTTGGCCGACAACCTGGGTGCGTTGAGCTTCCTCATCGACATGCTCAGCGTGCAGCCGCAATTGGCCAAGTCGCTGTTCAAGTTTGACCCTTCCACAGGCAGCCTGAGCGCAGTGATGGGCCAGAGCGTGCGCGTGTCGGCCTTTGCTGCGCTCGACGAGGCATCGCGCCCACAGGCGCTGGCCCCCGAAGGCGCGCCGGCCGCCGTGGCCCAGCCGCTGCTTGAACAGGTGCTGGCGCTGACCGAAGCGGCCGCACGGGCTGAAGTGGCAGACGAACTGCTGGCGGCCCGGATTGAACAAACCTCGCAGCAGGCCCTGGCGGCCGACCAGCGTGACCTGGCCAAACGCCTGGCCGGTGCGGCGGCCAGCCTGCGCGCCGATGCCGACGCACGCCCGGCCGTGCGGGCCGAACTGGGCCAGGCTTTGCTGTCGCTGGCGGGCGTCGAGCCCGAGCCCTTGCCGCCCTCGGCCCCGGTGCCGCCCCCGCGCCCGGCCCCTGCGGGTGGCACGGGACTTGAAGACGACGCCGAGATGCGCGACATCTTCATTGAAGAAGCGCGAGAAGTGGTGTCTGACGCCCAGGCCGCACTCGAACGGCTGGCCGACGCACCCGACAACACCGGTGACATGACGGTGGTGCGCCGGGCCTTCCACACGCTCAAAGGCAGCTCTCGCATGGTGGGCCTGGCCCAGTTTGGCGAAGCGGCGTGGTCTTGTGAGCAGCTTTACAACGCCCGCCTGGCACAAGCGCCGCGTGTGGACGGCCCGCTGCGTGTGTTTACGGCCGAGGCCTTGCACTACCTGGGTGACTGGACCGAAGCCATTGCCGCCGGGCGCGACTTGGGGCACAACGCACCTGACGTGGCCAGGGCGGCCGATGCCTTGCGCCTGCAAGGCGTGCGCACAGCCATTGTGCCGCCGACGCCGGCGCCGCAGCCCGCCCCGCCGCCGCCCGACAGGGTGGGTTTTGCCAGTGACCCCAGCCTGGCGCTGCCCACGCTCGACATCGCCGAAGCCGAGCCGCAAGCGCCGGCCTTGCAGCATGCGGGCTTGGCCGCAAGCCCAGGGGCGGACGGCGACGCCGCTGAAGACGACTTGATGCTCGACCTGCCCGCACTGGCGGGCGAATTTGCGCCGCTGCACGAGGCCGCAACGCTGCCCGTGCCTGCGTTGGTGCCGCTCGCCCTGGGCGAACCCGTGCCTGCAGACGAGCTTGAAGCCGCGCCCCCAGTGGCCGGCAGCGAGCTGGGCTTGGATCCCGAACCAGAGGCCGACGCACCGCTGCCGGCGTTGGCCGATCTCATTGCGCGTGTGCCCGACCTGCCCAGCGCTGCGGACCTGGACCTGGGCTTTCCCCCTCTGCCGGCAAGTGCCACCGCCGACGACGCCACGCTGGTGGACGTGCCCCGCGCGTCCACCATGGATTTCGACCTGGACCTGGGCGAGTTGGACGACCTTCCAGCCGCCACGACCTTGCTGCAAGCCCGGGCGCCGAGCGTGCCGCCTGCCGGTGAGGAAGACTGGTCAGACCTGCTCGACCTGCCGCTGGACGCACAAGCGGCCGAAGCCACGCCAGCGCCCGTGCCCACGGCCGATGTCGAGGCGGTCGAGATCGATCTTGAAGAACTGCAGCAGGTGTTTGGCACCGAGCCCACGGTGATCATTGCGCCCCCGGCGCCGGCCGTGGACGACGCCGACCTGCTGCTGGACCTCAGCACCTTCAGCACGGCCACCCCTGTGGCCACCGAGCGGCCGCAGCCTCTGGCCGACCTGCTGGACTTTGAGCCGCCCACGCTGGTGATGCCAACGGCCGAGCCCGAAGTGCAGACCCTGATCCTGCCGCCGCGTGAAGTGGACACCGGCACGCCGGCCGCCGTGCCCGCTATGCCCACCGCGCCCGCTGTGGCTGATTTGACTGATGCGGCTGATGCGGCGCCCCTGGCCGATGTGGCCGACCACGCCAGCACGGCCGACGACGAACAAGCCGCTGACGCCCTGCTGGGCCTGCCCTTGCCCGAGGCCGCCATGCCTGCAGGCCCCGCCGCCGAGGCCGTGGAGCCTGCGTTGCCGGTGTTTGACGTCACGGCACCCATCGACCCGCAGGCATTTCTGCCACCGGCTGCGTCTGCGCCGGATGGTGAAGCCCAGGCAGCCCTGGTGCCAGATTTTGAGCTGGCAGAAGAAGAACAGGTCAAGGTCATCGGGCCGCTGCGCATCAGCATCCCGCTGTTCAATATCTACCTCAATGAGGCCGACGAGCTCTCTCGCCGCCTGTGCACCGAACTGGCCGAGTGGGCACTTGAAAACGACCGCCACCCGGTGCAGGGCAGCAGCGTGGCGCTGGCGCATTCGCTGGCTGGCAATTCGGCCACGGTGGGTTATGCCGACCTCTCTGCGCTGGCACGCGCGCTGGAGCATGCGCTGGAGCGCTCGCACACCGCAGGCCACGGCCGCGAAGGCGAAGCCCAGCTCTTCAACGATGCGGCCGACGAGATCCGCCGCCTGCTGCACCAGTTTGCTGCTGGCTTCTTGCGGCCCGTCGACCCGGCGTTGATGGCGCGTTTGGCAACGCACGAGCGCCTGCCGCTGCAAGATCTGGCCGAACCGGCCGCCGGCTCGGACCTGGATCTGCTCTGGGACCAGCCCTTGCCCGCAGCCGCCTCGGCCGCGCCACCGAATGCGCCAGACAGCGACGAAGACATCGACGCCGTGGACGCGGTCGACGCTGAACTGTTCCCCATCTTTGCCGAAGAAGCGCTGGAACTGCTGCCGCAACTTCAGGGCCGCCTGCGCGACTGGACAAACAGCCCCGCTGACGCCGAGGCCCCAGCCGCTTGCATGCGTACGCTGCACACCTTCAAAGGCGGCGCGAGGTTGGCCGGTGCCATGCGCCTGGGCGAAATGGCCCACCGCCTTGAAACTGCGGTGGAGCACCTGGCGGTGCGCGAGCCGGTGCGGGTGGCCGACATCGAACCCTTGCTGGCGCGTGCCGACGCCATGGAGGTGGCCTTTGCCGCCTTGCAGTTGGGTGATGCGTCTGCGGCTGCGTCTGCCGCCGCCGTTGCCACATCCTCAACAGCGCAGCCGCCAACGCCGGCCGTGCCCGTGCCGCCCACCTTGGCCCTGCCGGCCGAGGTGCCGGCAGCGGCGGCCGATGCCGCCAACGACGACGGGCTGGACTTCGACATCAGTGCGGCGGCTGCTGACACTGAGGCCGCTGACGCTGCAACGCCCGCTGCCACCACGACGGCGGTCGAGCCGCAGCCGCAGCCGCAGCCGCTGGCCACAGCAGCGGCTATGGCCAGCCACGCTGCGCTTTTGACGCCGCCACCGGTGCTGGCCATCGACTGGGCGCGTTTTGCGCCCGCTGCCGCAGGTGCCCAGGCGCCGGCAGCAGAACGTGTGGTGCCGGCTGCGGCAGCCGTGCGCGTGCGTGCCGGCTTGCTGGACCGCCTGGTCAACCAGGCGGGTGAAGTGAGCATCACACGCGCCCGCATCGACGCCGACGTCAAACAACTGCAAGGCGCGTTGGTGGATCTCACCGACAGCCTGGACCGCATGCGCAAGCAGCTGCGCGACATCGAGCTTCATGCTGAAACGCAGATCAGCTCGCGCATGGAGGCCGCCAAGGCGGCAGCGCAGAACTTTGACCCGCTGGAGATGGATCGCTTTACGCGCTTCCAGGAGCTCACGCGGTTCATGGCCGAATCGGTGAACGACGTGGCCACATTGCAGCGTGGCCTGCAGCGCACACTGCAGTCCACCGAGGACGAGCTTGCGGCCCAGGCGCGCCTGACGCGCGAATTGCAGGACGACCTGCTGCGCACGCGCATGGTCGAATTCGACAACCTGGCCGACCGCCTGTACCGCGTGGTGCGGCAAGCGGCCAAGGAAACTGGCAAGACCGTGCGGCTGGACATCATCGGTGGGGCGATTGAAATTGACCGTGGTGTGCTCGAGCGCATGGCCGGCCCGTTTGAACACCTGCTGCGCAACAGCGTGGCGCACGGCGTTGAAGCCGCTGACATCCGCTTGGCCGCAGGCAAGGACGCCGGCGGCCTGGTCACCGTCACCGTGGCCCAGTCGGGCAATGAAGTGGCAGTGGAAGTGGCCGACGACGGCGCTGGCCTTGACCTGGCGCGTATCCGCAGTTTGGCGGTGTCACGCGGCGTGCTGCCGGCCGACGCAGAAACCAGCGATGCAGAACTGGCCCAGATCATCTTCAAGCCCGGTTTCAGCACCGCCGACACGGTGACCGAGCTTGCTGGCCGGGGTGTGGGCCTGGACGTGGTGCGGGCCGAAGTCAACGCCATGGGCGGCCGCATCGAAACCAGCACCGAAGCGGGCCGGGGCTCCCGCTTCCGCCTGCTGCTGCCGTTGACCACGGCGGTGACGCAGGTGGTGATGCTGCGTTGTGGCGACGCCCAGGTGGCGGTGCCCACGCCACTGATCGAGATCGTGCGCCGCGTGCCCACGGCTGCGGTAGACCAGGGCTACGAGACCGGCCGGTTCGACTACGCCGGCGAGTCGGTGCCGTTTTTCTGGCTGGCCGCCTTGCTGCGGGCCGGTTCGCGTGGCGACACTTCGGTGGGCCGCACGCAAACGGTGGTGGTCATACGCAGCGCCGCGCAACGCGTGGCGGTGCA
>CAZUKT010000062.1:0-4758 GCA_964620975.1 uncultured Rubrivivax sp.
CCGCGCGCATCCGCGCAGCGGTCCGCGTGCCGGCGGTCCGCGTGGCCCCGGAATGGGCCGTCCTTCGTCGGGTGGCCGACCTGGGTTCGGTCGCTCCGCAGGCGGCGCATCCGCTGGCGGCGGCTTCAGTCGGAATCCGCGACGAGGTGGTCCGGGCGGAGACGCCCGTCCTGCCAGCTCGGGAGGTGCGGAAGGAACGGGTGCGTCCGGTTCTTCGGGCGCGCGCCCCGGAGCACCGTCGGGGTCGGCCCCGCTGGGCTCTCGTCCGCTTGGTTCGCGACCGCTCGGTTCGCGACCGCTCGGTTCGCGTCCGTTCGGCAGCGCGGGCGCCGGTGGCTCGCGCCCGCTCGGCAGCAGTGCGGGGGGCGCTGGGTCGCCACCTTCGGGTACTTCGCGTCCGCTCGGTTCGCGCCCACTGGGAGCGGCGCGTCCGCTCTCGGCCGGACCGGGCACGCCAGGAGCATCGCCGCGACCGACGTCCGCGCCTCGTCCGGCGTCGCCCTCGGCTAGCACGGGGCCCGTCGCACCGGGAGGCACGGGCGGTACACCCGCTGCGGGCGATTCAGCCTCGGGCGCTTCGACGCCTCCCGTGCGCGCGCGTGCGGTCAAGAAGAAGCCAGTGGACGGCGAGAGCCCATCCTGAGCAGTCAATAACGTTTCTTCCCGACGGAAGGAATCCTTCCTTCCGTCGGGATTGCGTCGTTCATGCGCCTCCGGCACGGCGGGGCGTTGGTATGCTCGCACTCGAAGCAACTCGGGCTGACGTAAGGACCGTTCGTTGTTTTCAGGCATTGGGCGCCGCCTGGGTCGGGCGCTGCAACTCGTTGGAGCAACGAACGAATGTTTCGGATCTACGTTGGCAATCTCAGTTTCCGCACCACTCCCGACGCGCTTCGCGCGCACTTCGCCTCGCACGGCGAGGTGCTCGACGTGTTCATCGGGACCGACCGCGAGACGGGCCGTTCGCGCGGCTTCGGCTTCGTGACGATGGCAGACAAGGACGCCGGCAACGCGGCGATCACCGCGCTGAACGGCAAGGACTTCGAGGGCCGCGCCCTCGTCGTCAACGAGGCCCAGCCGCGCGCTGAGCGTGGCCCGGGCGGCGGTGGCGGCGGCGGTGGCCGTGGCGGCTACGGCGGTGGTGGCGGCGGCGGTGCCGGTGGTGGCGGCGGTGGCCGTAGCCCCTACGGTGGCGGTGGCGGCGGTGCTGGCGGTGGCGGCGGTGGCCGCAGCCCCTACGGTGGCGGTGGTGGCGGCCGCAGTGGCGGCGGCGGCGGTGGCGGCTACGGTGGTGGTGGTGGCGGTGGAAGCCGCGGCGGCTACTGAGCCCTGACTCACTGTTGCAGCCTCATGGGCTGCGAGACAAAGGCGCCTTCGGGCGCCTTTTTTACTTGTGCGCAGTCAAACGCAACAGGGCGCGGCGCCAGCAGCCTTTCAATCCCGGGGCGGCAAGATACTCGAAGGCAGATCCACTAAGCTCGGCGCGGCTTGCGGCTGCGGCGCGCAAACAAACGGTCATACAGCGGGTTGGGCAGCACCCGCAGGAACTTGGCCACCACCCCCATCTGCCATGGAATGACACAGTAAGTGCGGCCCGCCACCACCGCCTTGAAGGCACGCTCGGCGAATGCGTCCGCGGGCATCAAGAAAGGCATGGCGTAGGGGTTCTTGGCCGTAAGGGGCGTGGCGATGTAACCCGGCAGCAGCGTCAGTACAGACACGCCCGTGCCACGCAATTCACCCCGCAAGCTCTCGCAATAGGCCACCACTGCAGCCTTGCTGGCGCAGTACGCGCCGTGGCCAGGCAGGCCCCTGATGGCCGCCACGCTGGCCACGCCCACCAAGCTGCCCGATCCACGCTGGCGCATGCGCCGCACAAACGGGTGGAAGGTCGCCGCCAGCCCGGTGTTGTTGGTGGCAAAGGTGTCGCGCATCACGTCCAGGTCGGCACGCTCGGCCGAGTCCATGCCAATGCTGATGCCCGCACAGGCCAGCACCACGTCGGGCAAGCCCTGGGCGGCGATGCAGGCGACACCGGCTGCGACGATGCTGTCCACGTCTGCCACATCGGCGCCGTAAATGCCCACACGTTCGGGCGCCAGGCCCTGGGCCTGCACCCACGCGGCCACCTCGGCCGTGCGGCGCGCCACCAGCGCCAAGCGCCAGCCCGCGCTGGCATAACGCGCCGCCAGGGCCTGGCCAATGCCGCTGGACGCCCCGGTGATGTAGACCAGTGGCGCTTGCGCTTTCATTTCGGTGCGGCCGACACCGCAGCGCGTGGTGCCAGCACGGCGCGCAAGGGGCCCTTCAGCGACAAGCTGCGTGCCGCGTGGTCGTATTCAAGGCCGGCCGCCTGCACCAGCGTGGCACCACGCTGCACGATCACAGGCAAATGCGTGGCCACCCGCTCAAGCACCAGAAAGGCATGCAGGAACTCGCCACGCATCACCACTGGCAGGCCTGCGGCGTCTTCACTGGTCACTTCGGCACCGCCCAACAATTGCAGCTCACTGCCGTCGCCCGTGCCCACGGCACGCTGCGCACTGGCCAGTGTGACGCGGCCGTCGGCGGCAATGGCACGGATCTGCGCCGCGTCGATCTCGATGCGGTCGCTGGCCGGAAAGTGCCGCAGACGGGCACCTTCAATGCGCAGCTTGAGCCGCCCGTTGCTGTCAAAGCGCTCCAGCGAAAACGTGGTCATCGCGTAGTCGGGGTCGTGCGAGACGGCTTTGTCTCCAGCGGGCAATGCGGGACGGGGCGAGTTCTTCACCAGCCACCAACTGGCCAGCGCCAGCAGGGCCATCAGCAGCAAGGGCAAGAAGGCCGACAGCACCTCGCGCAATCGCTGGTGCCAGGGCATGGCCACGCGGGGCGCACCGGCGCGCAGCGGGCCCAGTGAAATGGGCACCTCGGGCAGGTCGGGCAGGTGCAGCTCGACGGTCATGGGCGCAGCAGCACGCTCAGGCGCCGTCCAAGGTGTCGGTTTGGCTCTGCAGCAGCGCTGCATAGCGGCCGGCTGCCATCAGCAGCAAGTCGCAGAATTCACGCGCCGCACCATGGCCACCGCTGGCCGTGGTGACGAAGTGCGCCACGGCCTTGACCTCGGCATGCGCGTTGGCTGGCGCACAGGCAAAGCCGGCGCGGGCCAGCAGCGGCAGATCGGGCCAATCGTCGCCCAGCGCGGCCACCTCGGGCCAGCCCAGGCCCAGCGACGACAGCAACGTGGCCGCAGCGGCCGCCTTGTCATGCACGCCGTAGAGGGCATGCACCAGCCCCAGGTCGGCCACGCGCCGGCGCACGGCGGCAGAGTCACGGCCAGTGATCACGAGTGGCTCGATGCCACCTTGCTTGAGCAGCTTGAGCCCGTGGCCGTCCAGCGTGGAAAACGCCTTCACCGTTTCACCGTGCTCACCGATGTAGATGCGGCCGTCTGTCAGGCAGCCGTCGACGTCAAAGATGGCCGCCTTCATGGCCAAGCCCGGCCCTTGCGCCTGCAGCAGCAACTCGGGGGCAAAACGCAGGGCAGGTGGCACGCTCAAATCACCTTGGCACGCATCAGGTCGTTGGAATTGAGCGCGCCCACCAGCAGCCCGGTGTCGTCCACCACCAGCACGCTGGTAATGCGGTGCTGCTCCATCACGTCGGCGGCATCCACGGCCAAGGCGTCGGCACGCACCAGCCGCGGGCTGCGGTGCATCACCTGCTCGGCGGTCAGCGCGCGCAGGTCGGCGCCGGTTTCGATGAGGCGGCGCAAGTCGCCGTCGGTAAAGATGCCCAGGGGCCGGCCCTGGGCTTCGGCCACGGCGGTGAAGCCCAGCCCCTTGCCGGTCATCTCGCGCAGCAGTTCATTGAAGCTGGCCGCTGGTGGCACCTGTGGCACGGCGTCGCCACCGCGCATGAGGTCGCGCACATGCATCAGCAGCTTGCGGCCCAGGCTGCCGCCGGGGTGGCTGCGGGCAAAGTCTTCTTCACGGAAACCCCGTGCGTCCAGCAATGCAACGGCCAGCGCGTCACCCAGCGCAATTTGAGCCGTGGTGCTGGCGGTGGGCGCCAGGTTCAGCGGGCAGGCTTCTTCTTCCACAGCACTGTTGACGACGAAATCGGCGTGCTGCGCCAGCGTGGACTGCGGCTGGCCCGTCATGCCCACCAGCGTGATACCAATGCGTCGGATGGCGGGCAGGATGGCCGCGAGTTCGTCGCTTTCACCACTGTTGCTGATGGCCAGCACCACGTCACCCGCCATCACCATGCCAAGGTCGCCGTGGCTGGCCTCGGCCGGGTGCACAAAAAACGCCGGCGTGCCCGTGCTGGCCAGGGTGGCCGCAATCTTGCGGCCCACATGGCCGCTCTTGCCCATGCCCATCACCACCACGCGCCCCTTGCAGGCCAGCATGGCGCGAACAGCCTCGGAGAAGCCCGCGCCCTGGCGTGCAGCCAGCCCCAGCAAGGCGCGCGCTTCGATCTCAAAGGTACTGGCGGCCATCTGCAGCGCACGCACGGGGTCAAAAGGGCGAGGGGGGGTCACGTGGCTCGGTGGTCAAATAGGATCAACCCATTCTAGGCACGCGCAACCGCGCCCAAACCGCACCCCCCGCACCCCACCCGCAGCCCCTCTTGGCCACCACACTCGAACTCGTCCTGCTCTACCTCGTCGCCGCTGTGCTGGGCGTGGTGGTGTGCCGCTCGCTCAAGCTGCCGCCCATGCTGGGCTACCTGGTGGTGGGTGTGCTCATCGGGCCAAACGACTTGGAGCTGGCC
>CAZUKT010000062.1:4768-13549 GCA_964620975.1 uncultured Rubrivivax sp.
CACCGCGGGCGTCAAGTACCTGGACGAATTTGGTGTTGTCTTCCTCATGTTTGTCATCGGCCTGGAATTCAACCTGCCCAAGCTGCGCAGCATGCGCACGCTGGTGTTCGGGCTGGGCTCGTCACAGGTGTTGTTGACAATCGCCGGCACGCTGCTGGGGCACTTTGCACTGGCCTTCATATACGGCTGGCTCACGGGGTTGCCATGGCGCATGTCATGGCAAGGCGCGGTGGTGCTGGGCGGCGCCATTGCCATGAGCTCCACCGCCATCGTCGTCAAGCTCATGGCGGAACGGCTGGAGATGGAAAGCGAACATGGCAAACGTGTCATGGGCATCCTGCTGTTCCAGGACTTGGCCGTGGTGCCGCTGCTGGTGCTGATACCGGCGCTCAATTCCAGCGGCGAAGAACTGCTCAGCGCCATGAGCTTTGCCCTGCTCAAGGCGGCCGCGCTGATCACGGTGCTGCTGGTGGGCGGCCAGCGTGTGATGCGCTGGTGGCTCACCCAGGTGGCAAGGCGCAAGAGCGAAGAGCTCTTCATGCTCAACCTGCTTCTCATGACGCTGGGCCTGGCCTACCTGACCGAACACGCCGGCCTGAGCCTGGCACTGGGCGCTTTCGTGGCCGGCATGCTGGTGGCCGAGACCGAATACAAGCACCAGGTGGAGACCGACATCCGGCCCTTCCACGACGTGCTGCTGGGCCTGTTCTTCATCACCATCGGCATGAAGCTCGACTGGCGCCCGGTGGCCGACCAGTGGCAGCTGGTGCTGCTGCTGACCACGCTGCCGGTGCTGGCCAAGTTTGTGCTGGTGGCTGCGTTGGCGCGGGCCTTTCGCACCCCGCCGGGCACAGCGTTGCGCACTGGCCTGTACCTGGCCCAGGCGGGTGAATTCGGTTTTGTGCTGCTCACCCTGGGTGCCGACGGTGGCCTGGTGGCACCCGAGTGGATGAGCCCCATTCTGGCCAGCATGGTGCTCAGCATGCTGGCCACGCCCTTCCTCATCATGCACAGCGACCGCATCGTCAACCGCCTCAGTGCCAACGACTGGCTGATGCAGTCCGTGGCTCTGACGACCATCGCCAAGCGCGCCATTGCCGTTGAAAACCACGTCATCATTTGCGGCTACGGCCGCAGCGGGCAAAGCCTGGCGCGGCTGCTGGTGCCTGAAAAAATCCCCTACATGGCGCTCGACCTGGACCCCGACCGCGTGCGCCAGGCCGCCGCCGCCGGCCAGAGCGTGGTGTTTGGAGACGCCGCACGCCCGCAAAGCCTGATGGCCGCCGGACTGGCCCGCGCCGCCGCCGTGGTCATTACCTACCATGACACCCCTTCGGCACTGAAGATCCTGCGCCTGGTGCAAGAGCACGCGCCCACGGTGCCGGTGATCGTGCGCGCCGTGGACGACAGCGACATTGACCGTCTGCGCGCCGCCGGCGCCACCGAGGTGGTGCCAGAAGCCATTGAAGGCAGCCTCATGCTGGCCGGCCATGCGCTGGCGCTGGTGGGTGTGCCCATGCAACGCGTGATTCGCATCACCCGCGACGCGCGCGATGCGCGCTACAGCCTGTTGCGCGGCTACTTTCACGGCGCCGACGACGACACGGTGCAAGAGCTTTCACAAGCGCGCCTGAAAAGCGTCACCCTGCCCGACGCCGCGCGCTGTGTAGGCCAGCCGCTGGACCCGCAGGCGCTGCAGGCCTTGGGCGTGGGCGTGGTGTCGGTCAAGCGCACCCACGGAGGCGTCACAGTGCCCGGCCCCGGCCACGTGCTGGGCGGTGGCGACACGCTGGTGCTGTCTGGCCTGCCCGAAGCGCTGGCGCTGGCAGAAGACAAGCTGACGCGCCGGTAAACGTCGCACCCGGTGCCCACCCTGCGGCGGGCTGCCAGGGGCCAGCGCGGGCCTATCATTTCCGGCATGTCCACCGACCCCACCGCATCGCCGTCACAGTACATCCGCGACCACATCCGCACGGTGCCTGACTGGCCGGCGCCGGGCGTGATGTTCCGCGACATCACGCCGCTCTTGAGCAACCCGCGTGTGTTCCGGGTGCTGATCGACCAGTTTGTGCACCGCTATTTCGACACGCGCCCCGACGTGATCGCCGGGCTCGACGCACGCGGATTCATCATCGGCAGCGTGGTGGCCTACGAGCTGGGCGTGGGCTTTGTGCCCATCCGCAAGAAGGGCAAGCTGCCCTTCACCACGGTGGAAGAAACCTACGAGCTTGAATACGGCTCGGCCACGGTAGAACTGCACACCGACGCCGTGAAACGCGGCGACCGCGTGGTGCTCATCGACGACCTCATCGCCACCGGCGGCACCATGATGGCCGGCCGCAAGCTGCTGGAGCGGCTGGGCGCAGAGGTGATTGAAGGCGCGGCCATCGTCGACTTGCCCGAGTTGCAGGGCTCACGACGCCTGCGTGCGTCCGGCCTGGCGCTGTTCACTTTGGTGGACTTTGACGGGCACTGACGGCAGCGGCTGACGCGGCGCCGCAGCGATTCAGGGCACCGGTATCCCGCGCTCCTGGTGGGCGCGCATGCGCGCGGCCATCACCTCACCGGCCGCACGCAACACTTCCAGCACCAAGGCGGGCGCCTCTGCGGCCAGCCCATGCAGCCGCTGCGCGCACAGGGCCCACACCACACTGGGTGTCAGGGCCTCGACGTTTGCCAGCCGCAAGGCGGTGGTGAACAGCGCCTGCTCACCCACCAGAGCGCCGGGTTGCAAGGTGGTCATGCGGTGGCTGCGTGGCGGCCCGCCAGTCACAAACACCTGCAGTTGGCCGGCCTCAAGCAAGTACGCGCAGCCGTCAGCGTCGCCCCGGCGCAGAAGCAGCTTGCCGGCGGGCAAGTCAAGGCGTTGCATCACCTGCGCAAGGTGTTGCCATTGCGCACCCGTGAGGCGGGCCTTGAAGGCCTCTTCACCGCGCTCGGCGTGCACGGCTTTCATCAAAAGGGCAATGTCCATGGCGCATATCGCCCGGCGGCGACACGGCGTCGCACCAAGGGAGCTTGTGTGTGATGTCCGATGTTCCGGGCGCCCTGGCGATGCGGCAATCGTCCAATGCGGGGGTTGGGCGCCTGATCCCCACCCCCAGACAGGTGGGCGCCAGCGCGGCAGCACCGCTACTTGCCTATGCAGAACCGCCCGAATATCTCCCCCAGCAAGTCTTCGTTGCTGAACTCGCCCGTGATCTCGCACAGCGCCTTGTGCGCCAGGCGCAGCTCTTCGGCCAGCAGGTCCAGCGCGGCATCGCGTTGTGCGGCGTGTGCTTGCGCCAAGTGCAGGTGCTGCAGCGTGCGGCGCAAGGCTTGCACGTGGCGGGTGCGGGCAATGAACAAACCTTCGGGCACGGCCTGCCAGCCGGCCTGGTGCAGCAAGGCCTGGCGCAGTGTGTCCAGGCCCTGGCCGGTGTGGGCCGACAAGGCAATGCCCCCCGCAGGCGCCGCCGGCGCGCCCGGCAGGTCGGCCTTGTTGAAGACGTGCACCACGGGCACACCAGCGGGCAACCGCGTGCCTATGGCCGCGTCGGCCGCGTCGTAAACCGCCTGGCCGCAGCGGCCCAAGTCGTGCAAGAAGACCACCGCGTCGGCGCCGCCTATGGCCTGCCAGCTGCGCCCGATGCCGATGCGTTCTACCTCGTCGGCGGCTTCGTGGTCAGCGCGCAGGCCGGCAGTGTCCACCACGTGCAGTGGCACGCCTTCAATCTGAATCGTCTCGCTGACCTTGTCGCGTGTGGTGCCCGCAATGGGCGTGACGATGGCCAGCTCGGCCCCGGCCAGCGCATTGAGCAATGAACTCTTGCCCACGTTGGTTTGCCCCGCCAGCACCACATGCAGACCTTCGCGCAACAAGGCCCCCTGCCGCGCGCGCCCCAGGGCGGCAGCGATGGCGGCTTCAATGCCGTCAAGCTGTGCGCGGGCGCCGGCCTTTTCAAGAAAGTCGATTTCTTCTTCAGGAAAGTCGAGCGTGGCTTCCACCAGCATGCGCAGCCGCACGATGCGTTCAGCCAATTGCGCCACGTGCTTGGAAAACGCGCCGCTCAGCGAGCGTGCTGCCGAGCGTGCGGCGGCTTCGGTGCTGGCGTCTATGAGGTCGGCCACGGCCTCGGCCTGCGCCAGATCGAGCTTGTCATTGAGAAAGGCGCGCTCGGTAAATTCACCCGGCTCGGCCAAGCGCAAGCCAGGCAGGGCTTGCAGGCAGCGCGCCACCAGCAACTGCAGCAACACCGGGCCGCCGTGGGCTTGCAGTTCGAGCACGTCTTCGCCGGTGTAGGAATGCGGCGCGGGGAAGTGGATGGCCAGGCCACGGTCCAGCGCCTGGCCGTCGGCGCCCACAAATGGCAGCAGCGTGGCTTGGCGCGGCAGCAGCGTGCGGCCGCAAATGGCTTGGACCAGCGCCGACAAATCGCGCCCCGACACACGCACCACACCCACGGCGCCCCGGCCGGGGGCCGTGGCAATGGCGACGATGGGTTCTTGGTGGCGCCCTGGCAGCGGGGCCGGGGCAGACAGGCCGATGGGGGCAGCGCGCATCAGGATCAGATTCTGGCGTGCACCGAAAGATGGCGCGGGTGGAGCGGAGCTGGGCTCCGAAGAGCTTTTGCGCCTAGGCCTCCTGAGCCGGCTTTCATCAAGCCGGGTCGCCCGCATGTGTGCATCGTGGGGCCGCAGGCCGGTGGCCTCAACCCCCAATCTGGGGATTTCATGCGCCGGCGTGAATGGCATCACACCAGGGCACAAGGTTGCAATGCAGCATTGCGCCCCCCGCTGCGGCCACTACTTGCCCAGCACACCCAGTTGTTTGTTGATGAACCACTGCTGGGCAATGGACAGGATGTTGTTCGTCAGCCAGTACAGCACCAGGCCGGCCGGGAAGAAGAAGAACATGAAGCCGAAGGCCAGCGGCATGAACCACATCAGCTTGGCCTGCATCGGGTCGGTCGGGGCCGGGTTCAGCCACACCTGGAACAGCGACGAGGCCGTCATCAGCACCGGCAGGATGAACCAGGGGTCGGGCTGGGCGAGGTCGTTGATCCACAGCACCCAGGGTGCCTGGCGCATCTCCACACTGCTCAGCAGCACCCAGTACAGCGCGATGAAGAAGGGCATCTGCACGAGGATGGGCAGGCAGCTGCCGATGGGGTTGACCTTTTCTTCGCGGTAGATGCGCATCATTTCCTGCTGCATCTCTTGTGGTTTGTCCTTCAGGCGCTCGCGCATGGCCGTCACCTTGGGCGCCACGGCCTTCATCTTGCCCATGCTGCGGTAGGCACTGGCATTGAGCCAATAGAAGGCAATCTTCAGCAACACCACCAGGGCCACGATGGCCCAGCCCCAGTTGGCCAACATGCCATGCAGTTGTGTCAGCAGCCAGAAGAGCGGCTTGCTCAGCACCGTGAGCCAGCCGTAGTCTTTGACCAGTTCCAGCCCGGGGGCCAACGCGGCGAGCTTGTTTTCTTCTTGCGGGCCGGCAAAGAGCGTGGCGTCGTGCACCTTGGTCGCGCCTGGCGCCACTTCGCCCATGGGCAACACCATGGCCACCGTGTAGTGCTCCATCACCCCGGGCGCGGCCGCCACCTTGGCCGACCGGAATTCACGCGCGCCGGCCGTGGGCGACAGCCATGCCGAAGCAAAGTAGTGCTGCACCATGGCCACCCAGCCACTGTCGGCCGCCTTCTCGTGGCTGGCGTTGCCCTTGGCGATGTCCTTGAAGTCGATCTTCTGGAACTTTTGGGCTTCGGTGTAGAGCGCCGGGCCGGTAAAGGTGAAGTAGAAGCTCGACTCACCTTCAGGCGGGTTGCCGTCGCGCGCCAGTTGCAGATAAAGCTGCGGCGTGAGGGGTGTGCTGCCCTGGTTGCTGACTTCGTGCCTGACGGCCACGGTGTAGTCACCACGCTTGAAGGTGTAGGTCTTGGCCAGCTTGCGGCCGTCAATGGCGGGTGACTCAAAACGCAGGGTCAGTTCCTTGGCGCCGGCGGCCAGGCTGCGTTCACCGGGCAGCACGCTCATCTGCGTCAGGTGGTTGGGCAAAACCACGCCAGCCTGCGTGGTGATCAGGCCGGTTTGTGCCACGTACAGGCGTTTGTCGCTGCGGTCCATCAGCACCACGTTGGCTTTGGCGTCAAGCGCATCGCGGTAGCCCAGAAGTTCAAGCCGCACCAGCGAGCCGCCCTGGCTGTCAAAGGTGGCCTTCATGACGTCGGTGGTGATGGTCACCATCTCGGCCATGGGTGTGGCCGGTGCCGTGGGCAAGGCTGCTGCCGCTGCGGCGGGCGCGCCCGGCACTGCCGCAGGCGCGGGCACGCTGCCTGGCACGCCGGGCGTGGCGCCCGGCGCACTGGCGACACCGGCCGTGGCCACCGTACGCGGGCTGCCGCCAAACAGCGACGGCTGTCCGCTGTGTTTTTGCCACGCGTCCCACAGCAGGACGAGTGACATCGTGAAAACCACCCAAAGCAGGGTGCGGCGCATATCGGTCATGGGAGATTCCGGGTCGGGGTGCTGGCATCGGCCGCGCGCGAGCGCAAGCCAAGCCGGGTGAACAGGCCGGCAGCTGGGTTCGGGAAGGCGTCTGGCACGGGGTCACAACCCCCGTTGCAATAAGGTTGGCAACGCACGATGCGCCAGCCAACCAGCGCACTGCCACGCAGTGCGCCATGCCGCTGCAGGGCCTGCAGCGCATAGGCAGAACAAGTGGGTTCAAAACGACAGGCGTTGCCCAGCCAGGGCTTGAGCAGCAGCCGGTAAAGACGCACCACGGCCATCAGCGTTTGCCGCGGCAGGCGGTGCAGGGCGGCCCAGATTGCCACGGCGGCGGCTACAGGGCAGCAGCAGCCGGGGCTGCTGCAGGGGCGCTGGCCTGCGCCGGGCCGGCCAAAGCGGCCGCGTCGGTAACGCGGGCAACCCGTGCCAGCAGGGCGTCGAGCTCGTCGCGCGCCGCCTGGGCCAGTGCTGGCGAAGCGGCGGACACAAACCGCGCCACCGGAAAGCCTTCACGCAGGCGCACCAGCCAATGGCCGGTGGGCAGCTGTTCGGCATGGCGCGCAAAGGCACCACGGATCTGGCGCTTGAGCAGGCTGCGTGTCACCGAACGGCGTGCGTGGCGTTTGGGCACCACGCACCCAATCCAAAGCCCTGGGGACGAGTCATCCACAGGCTGGGGACATGCCGGTGCAGGGCCTGTGGATAACTCTGCCGGCGCCGGCCCCTGCACCGGGCTTGAGACGGCAATAGCCCCGCTCGGCACGTGATGCAGTGCAAAGTGGGCGCTGCGCGAACGCGAGCGCGTGGCCAGCAAGCGCTCGAAATCGGCCTTGAGCACAAGGCGACCGAGCATGGTGAGGCAGGCGGGGAGCGAGAGCCAGGCGCTTGGGGCTCAGACGCCCAGGCGCTTGCGGCCCTTGGCGCGGCGTGCGTTCAGCACGGCGCGGCCGCCGCGGGTCTTCATGCGCACGAGGAAACCGTGGGTGCGGGCGCGACGGATCTTGGAGGGCTGGTAGGTGCGCTTCATGGCAGGCTTCTTGGCGGCAAAGTGGCCCCGAGAGGGCCGTTGAAGATAAAGCTGGGGAAATCAGCAGGTGAGCAAGCGGCGGCGCGGCAAAGCGGCGGTTTTTGCTGCCGCCTGCACCGCAAGCGGCCCTGAGGCCACCCCGCACAAACACCTGCATCAACACAGCCCCACACGCCCACCCGAGCGCGGGTCTGCGGCTTCATCAAATGAGGCGTGGCCCTGTGGTCTTGACCCTATGGTCTCGACCCAATGCCCTGCACCAGAAACAGCCAACCGTTGCTCGCCGGCACCAGCCGCCGCGAGTTGCCTGCGGTGGCTCAAATCCGGGAAACCCACGATTACAGCAAAAAACGCCAATCAGGTCAAACACTTGCACCACAGGCTGCCGCATCTGACGGGGCTTGACGTGGCAGAAGAATGTGTGGATAACTGCGATCCGCCGATTGCAACACACGCAGGTTTCGGCGGCTCCCAGAAGAAGATTTCCACAAATGAGCCCAGACTTGTGGCAACGCGGTTGCGAGCTTCTCGCTGCCGACGTGCCTGAACAGCAATTCAACACCTGGATCCGTCCTTTGATGGCCACGCCGGCCACCGAACAAGGCATGGGCCCGGAAGCAGAAGCCGGCGTGGTGCAGGTGCGTGTGCCCAACCGCTTCAAACTCGACTGGATTCGTGCGCAATACGCCGGCCGCATTGAAGCCGTGCTGTCTGAACTTGCCGGCAAACCCGTGCGGCTTGACTTGTCGGTGGCACCACGTGCTGACGCACCCGCGCCCGCCATGGCGCTGCGCCGCAACACGTCGGCCACGCTGGCCATTGACGCACTCAGCTTGCTGCCTGCGCACGGCACACCTGCATACGGCACGCCTTCACAGGGCCCAGCCCCTGCTGGCCAGCCGCGCAGCCTGGCGCCTGCGGCCACCACGCACAGGCTCAACCCGGCGCTGACCTTTGACACCCTGGTGGCCGGCCGCGCCAACCAGATGGCACGCACCGCCGCCCTGCATGTGGCTGGCGCGCCGGGCGCCATGTACAACCCACTGTTCATCTACGGCGGTGTGGGCCTGGGCAAGACGCACCTGGTGCACGCCGTCGGCAATGCGCTGCTTAAAGACCGGCCCGATGCGCGCGTGTTGTATTTGCATGCCGAGCATTTCATCAGCGACGTCGTCAAGAACTACCAGCGCAAGACCTTTGACGAGCTCAAGGCCAAGTACCACAGCCTGGACCTGCTGCTGATCGACGACGTCCAGTTCTTC
>CAZUKT010000063.1:0-7410 GCA_964620975.1 uncultured Rubrivivax sp.
TGCCGGTGCGCACATCGTGGCCAGGCGGCCGCCCTTGATGCCGCTGAGGTGCTTGCGCACGCAGTTCATTTCGTCGATGGCCGCGCCGCTCTTGAGCAGGGCCTTGTTCACGGCCTGCTTGTCGGCCAGTGTGAGGCCGGGCGCCGGCATCGACAGCAGCGACGAGCCGCCGCCCGAGATCAAACACAGCACCAGGTCATTGGCCGTGAGCCCGCGTGTCAGTGCCACGATGCGCTCGGTGGCGCGTTGGCCGGCTTCGTCGGGCACGGGGTGCGATGCCTGCACCACCTCTATGCGCCCTGGCCGTGCCAGATAGGCCGCCGGCACGTGGTGGTAGCGGGTGATGACCAGGCCGCTCAGCGGCGCATCGGCCGGCCACAGTGCGTCCACAGCCGCGGCCATGGCGCCACCGGCCTTGCCGGCACCTATCACCAGCGTGCGGCCATTTTTGGGTGGCGCGGGCAGCCAGGCGGCGGTGTTGTGCGCGGGCAGGGCGCGCTGCACGGCCGCCTGGTAGAGCGCCATCAAAAGGGCGCGCGGGTCTTGCAGATGGGCCATGTGGATCAAGGGCCGGCTTCGGGGGGTGCCGGGTGGGTGGGGTCCACCCAGTGCACGGCCTGCGGCTTTTCAACCGGGGTGATGTCCAGGTTTACAGCCACGGCCTCGCCGTCGCTGCGGCACAGCACGCATTCCAGGGTTTCGGTGGCGCTGGCGTTGATCTCTTGGTGCGGCACAAAGGGCGGCACGTAGATGAAGTCACCAGGGCCGGCTTCGGCGGTGAATTCAAGCGCCTCGCCCCAGCGCATGCGGGCGCGGCCCTTGATGACGTAGATGACGCTTTCCAGCGGCCCGTGGTGGTGGGCGCCGGTCAGTGCGCCGGGGTGGATGTGCACCGTGCCCGCCCACAGTTTTTGCGCACCGACGCGGGCAAAGTTGATGGCCGCCTTGCGGTCCATGCCCGGGGTCTGGGCGGTGTTGCCGTCAAGCTGGTTGGCGGGAACGACACGCACGCCATCGTGTTGCCAGGCGGGGGCGGGGGGTGGCGTCATGGGCGCGTCCGTGTTCAGCACAAAGTTGCGGCGCATTGTGGCGCCGCAAGTGGCCGTGGCCCATGCCCACCAGTCAAAGCAGCTGTATCCCGCCACGCTGTCTGGGCCCGGGGCCCTGTGCCATTGCGGCGGCGGCCGCCACACAAAGCGCCCAGCACAACCAGGCCGACCACAGCGTGTGGCTGGGGTAATGCGCGCCACGCGCCAGTTGTGCGGCGCCAAACAGCGCGCCGGCCACCAGCACACCCACCAACCAGCCATGCGCCAGGCGCGGGTTGTGGCCTCGCCACAAAAAGTACAGGCTGAAGAAGGCAAAGGCCGCCACCGCATGGCCCGATGGAAAGCAGTGGCCCGACGCGCCGTCGGGCACGCCCCATTGCCAGTGCGACAGGTAACGTGCCGTGCCACCAAATTCAGACAGGCTCCAGGGGCAACTGGTGCTGCTGATGCGCTTGATGGCGGGCACCAGCAGCGTGGTCAGCAGCGTGACGCCCACCCAGGCCCAGCGCTGGCGGCGGCTGGGCCCACCTGCACGAACCGGCCACAAGGCGTGCGCCACCATGCCCGCCACCAGCACCAGGGCGGCCACCCGGCCGCCGTCGTGCAGCAGGCGGCTGGCGATGAAGTTGTGTTCCCAGGCAAAACCCTGGGCCGTGCCAAACAGGCGCGCAGCCGCCAGGTCCAGGCCGCTGGCGTCCCAGGCCAGCAGCAGGGCCAGCGCGGCCAGCGTGACCCACAGGTCGCGGCGCCAGGCCGGCGCCTTGGCGGTGGCCGTCATGGCGTGCGGCAGCCCTGGGTCACGTCAAAGGCCGGTTCGTAGAGCGTGGTCTTTACGTCCAGCAGGCCCAGCACGGTGTGGAACAAGTGGTCGTGCGCGGCCGGCTGCGTGGCGCGTTTGTGCAGGCAGGCCGTGTCCAGCGCGCCGGGGCCCTGGGTCAGGCCGGCGCTGGCCCACAGCACCATGGGCACACGCTTTTGCACGTCAGGCGCTATGGCGTAGGGCAGGCCGTGCAGGTAGAGGTTGTTTTCACCCAGCGATTCACCGTGGTCTGACGCGTACAACACCGTGCTGTCCACCTGCGCCGACGCCGCCTGCAACTGCTTGATGAGCCGCGCCAGCACGTGGTCGGTGTAGAGCAGCGCGTTGTCGTAGGCGTTGGTCACTTCTTCGCGGCTGCAAAGGCGCAGGTCGTCTTTCTGGCAGGCCGGCTTGAAGCGGTCAAAGGCCGGCGGATAGCGGCGAAAGTACGAAGGCCCGTGGTTGCCCAGCATGTGCAGCACCAGCAGTTGGGTGCCGGGCTTGGCCGGTGCAGTGGCGGCCAGCGCCTGCAGCCGGTCAGGCAGGCCGATGAGCAGGCCCTCGTCCAGGCAGCGGCCGTCACTGCACAGCGCCGCTGCGGCGGGCATCAGATCGCTCACCTCGTCTTGCGACAGGCCTTCGCACACACCTTTGCAGCCGCCCTGGTTGTCGCGCCCGTGCACGGCCACACCGGCGCGGGCGGCCACGTGCAGCAGCGACTGGCTGCCGCGAATGGTGCTTTCGTCGTAGTCACGCCGGCCGACTGGCGCAAACATGCAGGGCACCGAAACCTCGGTGTTGGTGCCGCAACTGGTGACCTGTGCAAAGTTCACCACCGGCAGCGTGGCCAGTTCGGGTGTGGTCTGGCGGCTGTAGCCCGACAGGCCCCAGTTGGCGGCGCGGGCGGTTTCACCCACCACCATCACCACCAGCAGCGGCTTGGCCTTGCCGGCCGTGCGGGCGGCCATGCGCACGCCGGGTGCGGCGTCCAGCCCGATGGCCTGGCGCGGCTTGGCGGCGCCCCGGGTCTGGTCAGCCACCACCACGCCCACCGACCACAGCACCGCCGCCGGCGTGACCAGGTAGCGCATCTCCTTGTGGTTGCGCATGAGCGACGCAAACGGCTGGAAGATGGCCAACAGCGCGCCCACCAGCACGCCCACCGCCACGGCCGTGGTGCCCAGCCGCCAGGCCAGGCTGTGCAGCCAGCGCCGGGGCTGTATCTGCACGCGCCACAGCAGCAAGAGCGGCAGCGCGCCGTACAGCAGCAGGTGCTGCACCATGGCCAACGACAGCAGCTCGCGGGTTTCGGCCGCGTCGGTGCGCAGCACGTTGCGCATCATGCTCGGGTCCATGTACACGCCGTAGGCCTGCATGAAGTAGCTCGACGACGCGCTCACCACAATCATCAGCGCCAGCAGCGGCTTCACGGTGCGCCGCCAGGCCAGCGGCGCCAGCAGCAAGAAGTGCAGGCTGGCCAGCATGGCCATCAGGGCCAGCGCAAAGCCCCAGGTCTGCGGCTCGGCCAGCGTGCGGTCTTTCAGTGCGGCGGCCAGGAACAGCCGGTTGGCGGCCAGCGCCCAAAACAGGCTGGCGGCCAGCAGGAGCTGTTCGGTGTTGAGTTTGAAGCGGGGGAGCAGCCGGCTGGATTTGTCCGTGCGGGAAAACAGTGTCTCTTGCATCGGCTGAATTGGGCCACAGCCGGCTGAAGGCGGACTGAAATGGGTGGCAGCAAAAACCCTGTCACGCGGGGCAGGCGGGCGACGTGCAGAAGGGCTCGCCAGCGGCGACGCGTGGCAAATCAACCGAGTGCCCGGGCGGATGGCACTTCTGCGCAGCGAGCGCGTTCAACGGTTCGCACTGGAAGCCCCGGGCCGCATCAAGGTTGCGTGGGACGGCCATTGGAAAGGATTGGCCGAAACGCCTGTTTTCAACCCGCGCTTTGCAACGGGACAGGCTTGTGCAGTGGAAACCTCGCCACGCACTCTGGAATGGGCTGCACGTTCTTGAGAACCAGTTGCCAGGGGTCAACGGCAGACATGCTCTCGTGGCGCGCAACGAAGTAGTAACGAAGGCATGGCTTGGCATTCAGCGGCACCACAACGCTGCTGTCCTTGCCCTTGCCCTTGCCCATGCGGTGCCTGCGCGTGGTGTCCAGGAGCACCATGCGCAAGCCTGGTTCGATGGTGAGCGTCAGCGAACTTGGGGCATTGAGCTTGCCATCGACACCCAGCACGCGCACTTGCTCTTCCAGCGTGTCGGCACTTTCGATCTTCTCGCCAGAGACTTCCGCGTAAGGGCCTTGGGTTGCACAACCCAGCAGCATGGCTGCGGCGAGTGTGCTGACTGCAGTACGAAGCGACATGGGAGCTCCCTGATGTTTGGTGCTTCATGGTAGGCCGCACTGGATGGTTGGGTTTGACGGGCCTGCCAAGTCTTGCGTCGCCTGGCCCAGCAATTGAAGGGCGATTTCGGCATTGCAGCGAACGCTCATCGTAGGTTCCAACATTGAAAGAGTGGGCCATTCGGTTGTTGGCGCACTGCCGTCTATTGCGGTCTTGGGGGTCAACCGCCTCGTTCGAAGAAACTTGACAGCGGTGGTGACGTCACCTCTTGTTCGTCGCCGAAGTCTTCTTTCTCTTGTCCTCAGATTCCTGAACTCCATGGGCCGATTGCGCGGAAAGCGCGGCGCCAACAGTTGGCGCAGCACGGCGAAGACCTGCTTGAAGGGGTTGCGCGTGTTGTGGCTGAATGTCTCGTGGTTCATGGCCAGCCGCTGTGCTTTGGCGCCGTCTGTGACGGCCCGTTGACGCCCGAGAGCCACGTTGCGCACGGCCTGCGCCAACATCGCGCCACACCCGTCAATGGTTGGGCTGAACCAGCTGCCGCACACCTGCCGCCCGCACCGCGCCGCATCCCCCCCCGCAAGCCCTGCCATCATTGAGCCATGCGCTTGCTGCTGATCGAAGACGACGACATCCTGGGCGAAGGCCTGCGCGACTACCTGCGCAGCGAAGGCCATGCCGTGGACTGGCTGCGTTGCCTGGCCGACGCGGTGTCGGCGCGTGGTGAGCCCTACGACGCCTGGCTGGTGGACTGGCAGTTGCCCGACGGCTCGGGCCTGGACTGGCTGCGCGCCCAGCGTGCGCAGGGCCTGATCACGCCGGCGCTGATGCTGACGGCGCGCGACCTGCTGGCCGACCGGCTGCAAGGGCTGGACGCCGGTGCCGACGACTACCTCGTCAAGCCCTTTGCGCCTGAAGAACTGGTGGCGCGCTTGCGTGCCGTGTGCCGGCGCAGTGCTGGCGTGGCGCAGCAGCGGCTGCGCCTGCGCATGGGCGATGCGGACGTTGAGGCCGACCTGGCGCGCCGCGCCGTGTGGCGCGCCGGCCAGCGTGTGGAGCTGACGGCGCGCGAATGGACGCTGCTGGAAGCGCTGCTGCTGCGCGCCGGGCGCATCGTGGCCAAAGGTGACCTGGAAAGGCTGGTGCTGGGCAGCGACGCCGAAGTGGCCAGCAACGCGCTGGAAGTTCACGTGTCCAGTCTGCGCCGCAAGCTGGGCCGTTCGCTCATTGAAACCGTGCGTGGCCTGGGCTACCGCCTGGAGGTGGTGGTGCCATGACGCGCCCGGCGGCGGTGCTGCCGTCCATGGCCAGCCGGGTGGCGCGGGCGCTGCTGGGCTGGGCCGTGGTCTGGGGCGTGGCGCTGGCGCTGGCGGCCTGGTGGGTGGTGCACCATGAAATGGCCGAGATGCAGGACGACAGCCTGCATGCGGCCGCCGAAGCCTTTGCCTGGCCGCTGTCGCTGACACCACCACCGCCCGCGCTGGCCGCACCCGACCTGCCCGCGGCGCCTGCCGGGGCCGCCACGCCGCCGGTGCGCAGTGCCGAAACGGGCGCACACGACCCCACGCGTTTTGTGTGGCAGCGTGTGCAACAGGGCCCGGTGGCCGTGGTGCTGCAGGCCAGCCTGGGGGCGCCCACGGCGGCGTTGCTGGCGCAGCCCGTGGCCGGTTTGAGCGACGCCGACGGCTGGCGCGTGCACAGCTCGCCGCTGCCCACGCCCGGGCATTGGCTGCTGGTGGCGCAGGCCAGCCACGAGCGCGATGAAACCCAGCGCGAAGCCGCCCAGGCCGTGGCCGTGGTGACGCTGCCCATGGCGGCCCTGGGCCTGCTGTGGCTGCGCCAGCGCGTGCGGCGCGAACTCGTGCCGCTGCGCAACCTGTCGCTGCGCCTGGCGGCGCATGACCCGCTGGCCCCTGGCGCCACCTTGGGCCCGGCCGAACGGCGGGAGCTGGCGGCGGTGCACGTGGCGGTGGACACGCTGTCGGCCCGGCTGGCGCAGCGCGCCGCACGCGAGCGGGCCTTCACGGCCCATGCCGCGCATGCCCTGCGCACGCCGCTGGCCGGCATCGACGCCCAACTGGCCGTGGCCCTGCGGGAAGCACCGGCCACCCTGCAGCCACGCCTGCAGCGGGTGCGTGACGCATCGGGCCGCCTGCAGCGTGTGCTGGCCGCGCTGCTGACGCTGTTCCGCAGTGACCAGCCCCTGCAGCGTGCGCTGCTCGACCTGCCCGCGCTGGCCGCCCGCCTGCCTGTGCCTGGCCTGGCGGTGCTGGCGTTGCCCGGGCAGCCCGTGCATGCCGACGCCGACCTGGTGACGGCCGCCTTGCTGAACCTGCTGGACAACGCCGTGCGCCACGGCGCGCACCAGGTGTGCTTGAGCACGCCGCAGCCCGATGTGATCCTGGTGCAGGACGACGGCCCCGGTGTGCCCGCCGCGAGGCTGCAAGCCCTGCGCCACGGATTGGGCCAGGCGCTGGCCCTGGCGCCGGCCGCCAGCACCGACAATCGCAGCACGCCCGCCCTGGGCCTGGGTTTGATGCTGGCCGAGATGGTGGCCCGCGCCCACGGCGGCAGCCTGCGCCTGCCCGAGGTGGCGCATGGTTTTGCCGTTGAATTGCACCTGGGCCCGGCCGTGCCCCACGCCGCTGACACCCCGCCAACATCGCCACCAACCTGACCCCGCCCGCCATGAGCTTGCCACCTGCACCGCCCCCACCGCCGGTCTTCAAGAGCCGTGGCGGCCTGCGCCGGGTCTGGAACGCCTTCAACTACTCACGTGCCGGCTTGCTGGCTGCCGTGCGGCATGAAGCCGCCTTCCGGCAAGAACTGGCACTGGGTTTGCCGCTGGTGCTGCTGGCCACGTGGGTGGCACCGGGCCGCTGGCAGTGGCTGGCCATGGTGGCCAGCATCCTGCTCGTCTGGGTGGTGGAGTTGCTCAACTCGGCGGTGGAAGCCCTGGCCGACGCCATTTCACTGCACCACCACCCGCTGCTGGGCCGCGCCAAGGACCTGGGCAGCGCGGCGGTGATGTTTACGCTGTGGCTGGTGCCGCTGACCTGGGGCGTGGCGCTGTGGCCTTGACGGCTTTGGCGCCGGGGCGCTGACGAATAGGCGCTGACGAAGCGGCACCACGGCAAAGGCGCCGTTGCGGGGGGGTTGGGGCAGGGGCTTTTGGGCCGGAGCGTTGTGGCAGGGTCGTTGCGGCAGGGTCGTTGCG
>CAZUKT010000063.1:7510-13545 GCA_964620975.1 uncultured Rubrivivax sp.
GGCAGGGTCGTTGCGGCAGGGTCGTTGCGACGGGCAAGCGGCGCGGCACAGCCCTTGTGTACGTGCGTTATGAAAGTTAGCCCTACTGGCGCTGGCCCGGCAGTTGACCCTAAAGTACGCGGGGTGGTATGCGCACCGGTTGGCCGTTTTGTGCCTGCCCGCCACCACTTGCAACCCGATCCACCCTCGGGCCACACGCTCGCCCGTACTTCGGTACAGGCGCCGGTGGCCTGACGAACCGCGCCTGCCGACCCTATGGATTACCTGCACGACCGAGACCGCAGCCTGGCCTGCCTGCGCACGGCAGTGGCCCACATGGGCAAGCACGCCGCTGTGCTGGACCCGCTGAGTTACGCGGTGTGGTACGACTACGCCGCCGGGGGCTCGGCCGAGCTCAAGCAGGCGCTGGACGCCGCCACGGCCGGCGGCGCCTTGCTGGGCCAGGAAACGGTGCGTGAGCTCTTCTTGCGCCACATCGCACAGCCCCAGGGCACCGCCAGCCTGGACGCGCTCGCGCAAGTCATGGGCCTGGCAAATGCGGTGTCGCAGTCCACCGACCTGGCACGCCGTGCCACCGAAGACCTGGGCCGTTCACTGACCCACTTTGAAACCAGCCTGCAAGCGCCAGAAACCCCGGCCAGCTTGGGCAACGCCGTGGGGCACATGCGCCAGGCCAGTGCGCAAACACAAGACTCCATGCAGCAGGTGTCGGGCCTGCTGGCCCAGCACAGCGCCGAGATGCTGCGCCTGAAGGGCGAACTGGAGCAAGCCCGCCAAGAGGCTGCGGTGGACGGCCTGACGCAGGTGCTGAACCGCCGCGCCTTTGACCGCGCCGTGCAAGGCTGCCTGACGCAGCACGCGGCCGACGGCAGCCCGTTTGTGCCTTGCCTGCTGCTGCTGGACATTGACAAGTTCAAGGCACTGAACGACGGCTTTGGCCACGCCTTTGGCGACGACGTGCTGCGTGCCATTGGCCGCGCGCTGCGCACCGTGGTGGTTGAAGGCGACAGCGTGGGCCGCTTTGGTGGCGACGAGTTTGCGCTGCTGCTGCGCATGCATTCACTGGCCGCCGCGCAGGAACTGGCCGAGCGGCTGCGCAAGCTGGTGGCCGGCAGCCGCATCCGTGCCGGCCAGGCTGAAGAGTCGCGCGGTGCGGTCACCATCTCGGTGGGGGCGGCTGCCATGCGGCCCGGGGAAGACGCCCTGGCTTGGCTGCAGCGGGCCGACGCCGCGTTGTACAAATCCAAGAACGGTGGCCGCAACCGGGTCAGCTGGGCGGATTGACCGGCTGACCGGCATGGGGCGCAGGCCGGCCGCAGCGGCCGCGATGCCGCCCCCGCTTCGTACAAACAGCAACAGGCGTGTGCATTCGCCAACGGGGCCGTGGCCCACCGGGGTGGAAGTGCGATCATGGGCATGCCCATTCCAAGCCCCACCCGCCCACCAGGAGCGACCCTGCGCCAATCCCTTTACGCCACCCGTGCCTGCGTCGCCTTGGCCCGTGTTTTCACGGCCGCCACTCCCCACGCGGCTGCCAACTCCCCGTCCCGCCTCCTGGACTTCAACCAGGTGCAAACGCGCCAGGGATTCACCACACTGGACAAGCTGCTGAACGGGCTGGAAGCCAAGCTGGGCAACAGCGCCACGCAGTTTGATCTGCAGTTGCGCGGTGTGGCGGGCACCCTGGTGGACTCCGACGGGCCGTGTTGCCTGTCGGTGGACATACCGGCACTGGGCATCAGCAATGAAAGGCTCAGCGGCCAGACCTACCGCGACGACATGGACCAGTTGCGCAAGCTGCTGACACAAGGCAACGTGGCACGCCGCCTGGCACGTGAATCGGCGCGGGTGTCACCGCTGGACCCGATTGCGGGCAACCCCGCCAGCCAGATGGCGCGTCTGGTGGCCTTTGACTTTGCGGGCGCGTTCACGCCGTTTGCCAGCAACGTGGCCGAAGACGGTGTCAAGGTGGCGCAGGCCGGTGGTTTGCCGGCCGGTGCTGTGCGCGGGCCCCTGTCCAACCTGCCCGGCGTGGGTGCGCAACTGGGCCTCTTCAAGGACGGTGGCCAGTCGGCCAAGGTGCTGACCGTGCCCTTGTCGTATTCAATGCGCTCTGACCTGGACCCGCGGCGCCAGTTCAACGTCTACCTGCCGGTGACGGTGGCCGACATCAATGGCGCGCGGGTCAGCCAGTTCACGCTGGGCGGCTCGGTGCGGCTGCCGCTGGCCAAGGACTGGGCGCTGACCACGGCCATCAACTATTCCACGCTCGACGGCAAAGACCTGGGCCAGGCGGGCAAGATGGCGTCGCTGGCGGTCATCAGCGCCTACACCGTGCGCGGTGACAGCAGCAGCGTGAGCATCGGCAATCTGCTGGGCCACTACCGCACCCTGTCGGGCACGGTGGGTGGCGTGGACACCGGCTCGGGCGTGGCCAACACCGTGCTGCGCAACGGCGTGTTGTGGTCCATGGCGGCACCGGCCTGGGTGGGCTTTGGCAACAGCATTGAATACAGCTTTGTCAACACGCACTACACGGGCACGGCGCTGTACCTCAAGAACTACAGCGAGCTGGGTGTCAGCGTGGGCACCAACCGCCGTGCCGACAGCCTGCGCAGCTACATGCAGGCCAGCCTGGCAGCGGTGTTGTCGTCCAAGACCAAGGGCCTGCAGGCCAGCTTCGGCTACTGGTTCTGAAGCGGGTGCGCAGGGCCGGCATGGCTTGGACAGCGCTGCCGATCGGGCTGCGCACGGCGCTGGCGGCGGCTGCCATGTGGTTTGCCTTGAGCGTCAGTGCGCCGGCGCAGGCGCAGCCCGCCGCCGCGCTGACCGAAAACCAGATCGTGCAACTTGCCGGCCAGGGCCGCTATGACGAACTGGCCCAAGGCCTGGCGGGCCGGGGCCGCCTGTCGCCCGGTGAACAACACGCGTTGTGCCACGCCCTGGCGCGCACCAAGCAATACCGGCCGCTCATGGCCTGCCTGGACACGCTGCAGGCCGCGCTGAAGGGGCGCGACCGCGCCAGCTTGTTGTTTGGCCTGGACGACGCCACCGCCACCGTCAACCTGATGCGCGCCGAGGCGCTGCTGGACCTGGGCCAGTGGGCCGAAGCCCGTGCCGAAGCACAAGCCGCGTTGGACTGGTTCAACAAGGAAGGCAGCGTCGCCGAGCGTGACCTGCAGGCCGAGGCCCTGGGCCTGCGGGCGCTGGCGGATGTGCGCCTGGGGCAGCCCGAGCAGGCGCGCGCCACCCTGAAGCAGGTGCAGTCCATTGCGGCCGGCCTGACTGCGGGCCCCAACGTGGCGCAGCAGCGCACGCTGGCGCTGGCGCGTGGCCACCTGGCGCTGGGTGAACACGCACAGGCTTGCGCGGCGCTGGAAGCAGACAAGCTGTTTGACTTTCGCCGCAATGTCGAACTGCTGCTGCACGGCAACCCGCCCAACTGGGTGTGGCAACAATTGCCGCGCCTCTTCATGCTGGCGCGTTGCCGCCAGGGCCAGGGCCGCACGGCCGAAGCCAAGGCGGGTTATGACGAGCTGCTGGCGTTGCCGGCGTTGCGGCAAAACCAGGGCATCCACTGGCTGGTGCTGCACGAACGGGGCCAAGTCGCCCTGGCCGAAGGTGAGCGTGACCTTGCCATTCGCCTGTGGCAAGAGGCCATCACCGTGATCGAGCTGATGCGCAGCGCGGTGGACACCGAAGCCGCCAAGATCGGGTTTGTGGCCGACAAACAGGCGGTGTACGGCAGCCTGCTGGGTGCGCTGATGGCGGCGCAGCGGCACGACGAAGCGCTGGAAGTGGCCGAGCGCGCCAAGTCGCGGGTGCTGGTGGACTTGCTGGCCGACCGCCAGGCCGGCCCGGTGGCCAAACTGGTGCCCACGACACGCAGCCTGGCGCACCAGGACACGCGCCTGGCGGCCCTGCTTGACCGCCACCGCGAAGCCGACGAGGCGCTGCTGCTGCAGCCGCCGTTGCGCAGCGACGCGCTGGCGCAGCAGCAGCGCAGCAACCTGGCTGCGGCCACCGCCAGCTTGCGCGCGGCGTCGCCGTCACTTGCTTCACTGGTGGCGGTGGCGCCGGTCAACGCGGCCGCGCTGGCCGCGTTGCTGGAGCCTGGTGAACTGGGTGTGGAATACCACCAGCACGGGGATCGCCTGTACGCGCTGGTCTTTGGCCATGGCGCCACACGCAGTTTCTTGCTCGACGGCGTGGGGCTGGTGGCCGACATCCGCGAATTCCGCGCCGCCATCATGGGCCGCAAGCCGCAGACGCTGGCGCTGGCACGCAAGCTGCACACAAGGCTGATCGAGCCGCTGGCGGCCAGCCTGGGCACGCAAGCCTTGCTCATCGTGCCGCACGGCGGCCTGCACTACCTGCCCTTTGCCGCGCTGCACGACGGCCAGCGTTTCCTGCTTGAAAAACACGCCATTCGCATCACCGCCAGCACCAGCGCATTGCAGTACCTGCACCGCCCCGCCGGTGCCACCCGTGCACCGGCGCTGATCCTGGGCAACCCCACACGCGACCTGCCCAGCGCCGAGCTTGAGGCCAGGCGCCTGGGCCGCTTGCTTACCGGGTCGCAGGTGCTGATAGGCACGCAGGCCACGCGCAAGGCGCTGCTGGCTGCGGCGCCACGTGCCGGCACGCTGCACATTGCCGGCCATGCGGTGTTTGACACCGACAAGCCGCTCGAATCCAAACTGATCCTGGCGCCCGACGGCGCCGACGACGGCGAATTCCGCATCGGTGACATCTACGGCCTGGACCTGGCCGCAGACCTGGTGACGCTGTCAGCCTGCGAAACCGGCCTGGGACGCATCACCGATGGTGGTGAAGTGATGGGCATGATCCGCGGCTTTTTCTACGCCGGCGCGGCGTCGGTGCTGGCGTCGTTGTGGGAAGTGCCCGACGACGAGACCGCGCTGCTGATGGAAAACTTTTACAGCAACCTGGCGCGCATGAACAAACGCGACGCGCTGCGTAACGCGCAACTGACGCTGACACGGCGCTCGGCGCAGCCGTTCTTCTGGGCTGCGTTTTACCTGTCGGGCAGCGCCAAGTAGCTTGTGCCTGGCCAAGGCCGGGGCCGGTTGGCCCCGCCACGGCGCCTGGCGCTCAGGCTGCCGTGCGCAGCGCCCACACCGCCAGCACGGCGTCGGGCACGGCGCGGCTGAGTTCGTCGATGGCCGCCAGGTTGTCGTCGTCGGGTGCTGCGGGCGCTGTATCGGCGCCGTCCATGCCTTCAAGCCCGCCGCCGAGTTGCAACAAGGGCGCCAGGCCGGGCTGGGCCCAGGCCGTGCCCCAGGCGCTGGGCAGCAGGTCCACCGCCTGCAAGAAGCCGGCACACCAGTCGCGTGCGTCGGCCCACTCGTCGTCGCCCTGCTCGGCGATGCTGAAGATGGGCTCCCAGTCGTCGGGCGTGGTGGCAAATTGTTGGGCCAGATGGCGCAGATGGCGCAGCAGCACCACCACGGTGGCCTTGCGCTGGCGCTTGCTGGCGAAGGGGGACGCGTCGTTGTTGCCACCGTCGCCGTCGCCACCCCACACCCAGGGCAGCCAGTCGGCGGTGGGCAGCGTGGTCAGCACGCTGGCCGGGCCCACGGCCAGGGCGGTGAGGAACCCGTCAATGCCGTCCAGCGACATGGCGCCGTCGGTGGGCAGGGTCTGCAGCAACTGGTCGAGTGCGTCGATCTCGGCCTGTGTCAGCGGTGTGACGGGGGAGTGCGGGTCGTAGGTGGGGTAGTCCATGCACCGATTGTCGGGCCGGCGGTGGTGCGCACGCTCAAGCGCCGTTCAGGCCCGCATGGCACCCAGCAACTCTTGCGAGCCGGCCGCCAGCAAGCGTGCGTCAGAGCCCAGCGTCACAAAGCGGAAACCCAGGTCCACCCGGGCGCGCGCCACGTCGGCGCGGCCGTTGTGGATGCCGGCCACCACGCCGTGCACCTTGGCGCGCGCCACGATGTGTTCAATGGCCTGCTGTGCCTTGGTATCGACATCGTCGAACACCGGCCTGCAGCCGAGTGACAGCGACAGAT